>DUUR01000028.1 GCA_012841425.1 Bacteroidales bacterium
AAGAGGTAATTATTTATAGACACGCTATGTACAAAACATTATTTTGGCACTATTGGTTGCAAACTGTTCGTGCACCCGGATATTATAAGAATCTGATTGTAAATATTTTTGTTGGGTTAATGGCCCTTTACTTTCTTGTGATATTGGTAATGTTAGGGTTGTTTCTACCTAACTTACTTATGGAGATTGCACCTGAACAAAAGCCTACCGACCTTATCTTTGGCGGTTTAATTTATGCTGTAATTGCAATGTTGATGATGCGCTACATTATGCAGCCACTGAGCAAGTTAAACCTGCAGAGCTACCAGGTATTGCCTGTTAAAAGAGATACGCTTGTAAACTATCTTTTACTAAAACCTTTGCTTAACCCATTGAATTACATTGCACTTTGCTTTGTCATTCCCTTTTCTATTAAGGTAGTTTTACCAGATTTTGGGGTTTTAAGCTTTTTCCGCTTCCTTTTTATTGTCATCTTTCTTATATGGTTTAACACCTTGATGGCTCCGCTAATGAAACGAAAGTTTAGCAATATTTTAGCTGGTGTTGCCTTGCTACTGTTGATTGGGGGTGCTCTGTTTGCACTTGAGTATTTTAAGATTTTCTCGCTGTTTGAGCTTTCACAAAGTGTTTTTGGATTTCTGATTAGCACACCCGCTGCTTGGCTTTCTGTGATATTGATAAGCTTGCTTGCATTTTTCCTAAATAAGATCTTTTTTGCGCGCAACTACTACCCAGAGTCGTTTGAACGAGTTAGTAAAAAGAGAGGTACTGGTGCGCAACGATTTACTTTTATTGAGCGATATGGCAAGATTGGTGAAATCATATCTCTTGAGATAAAACTGGTGCTTAGGCATAAACGGACAAAGAGTACTCTTTATACTTCAATATTCTTTCTGTTTTATGGACTCATATTCTATACCAACCCAATGTACGCAGAAAAGTCTGCATGGCTACTCTTTGTGGCTATTTTTGTAACTGGTACAGGCATGCTGATGTTTGGGCAGTGGATTATCAACTGGGACGGGTCGCACTTCGATTTTATAATGACACGCGATATTGACACACGCACATATATAAGGGCAAATTACACTTTGATGCTGGCTTTATGTATTGTATCTTTTATTCTTACTACTCCTTATTTTTTGTTTGGCAAGATTGTCATAATACATCACTTGGTGGCTTTTGTATATAATGTAGGAGTTAATATTTACGTTTATATTTTTGCGGCTACACTGAATACTAAGCGGTTGGAACTTTCAAAAGGTTCTTCTATGAATATGCAGGGGGTGAGTTATAAAAATTTCTTAGTTATGATTCCTTTGCTGGTAATTCCGATAGGGTTAATCCAACTATTCGCAATATTTTCAGCCAGCTATATAGCGTTAATTATCATAACATTGCTAGGTTTATTGGGTATCTTGTTTCGCGAACCGTTGTTATGGGTAATTGAAAAGCAGTTCTTACGTAGGAAGTATGCTTTATGCGACGGATTCCGAAAGAAAGAATGAGGACCATAATAAAAATAAAAGAAAGAAAGAAAGAATAAAAATCATAATAAGTATGCAACGCTTTCTTAAATACCTAATCAAATAATAGAAAAAATATGCAAGACTATACAGACAGCTCTACCAGTCACACAGATTCACAGACACATACACCGCCACATTCACATACAGATACAAATTCACATACAGGTACACCTCTGCCAATGCCGGTGACGGAACAACAGCGGGATGAGATTATTAATGCCAGTAACCTACAGAAGATATATGGTGACGTAACTGTGCTAAATATACCTTCTTTACAGATACAACAGGGTGAGAGTTTTGGTTTGGTGGGTAATAACGGTGCGGGTAAAACCACCTTATTTCGGTTGATTCTAGACCTGATAGCGGCTTCCTCGGGCGAGGTACATATTGATGGGGTATCGGTGGCACAACGAGATGAGTGGAAATCGAAGGTGGGATCGTTTCTTGATGAAGGTTTTTTGATTGACTTCCTCACCCCCGAAGAGTATTTTGCTTTCACTGCCAAGGTTTATAATAAATCGGAAGGTGATATTTCTACATTTCTTGAATCTATGAAAGAATTCTTTAACGGGGAAATACTTGGTTCGGGAAAGCTTATTCGCGACCTATCTAAAGGGAATCAAAAGAAAACAGGTATTGCTGCTGCTCTAATTAGCGATCCGCAAATACTTATTCTAGATGAACCTTTTACTGCGCTAGACCCTACGTCGCAAATACGACTAAAAAAGATGCTTAATGAACTGAAGGCTACTAGAAATATGACTATGCTTATCTCTAGCCACGATCTAAATCATGTAACGGAGGTGTGCGACAGAATTGTGGTACTGGAGAAGGGGCTTGTGGTAAATGATATATGCACAAGTGAGAATACACTAAAAGAATTGGAGTTGTATTTTGCGGTTTAAGGTTGAGATCTTTCTTCTGCTTTTATAAAAGTTGTATCTTTGCCCTTCGCAAAAAAATAAAGCGATAAAGCGATAAAATAAATACAACTTAACGATACATAAAGTGGAAGAAATAAAGGAGCAAAAGAAAATCGGTCCTGTTGCCGACTGGTTTATACGTCTAGTAAAAGGTGCGCTTGTGGGTATTGGGTTTATACTACCCGGACTGTCGGGTGGTGTGCTGGCAGTAATTTTTGGTTTATATGATAGAATCATAAAATTTCTTGCCAATTTACGCGAAAACCTTTTAAAGAATATTCTTTATTTCATTCCTGTTGGTATAGGTGCTGCAATTGGTATTGTGCTTTTTGCAGTTGTTGTGGAGAAAGCATTTGGCAGATATGCGGCACAGTTTGTATGTCTGTTTGTTGGTTTTGTGGCTGGTACGTTTCCTTCGCTTTATAAAACTGCTGGTAAAGAGGGAAGAAAATCTTCTGATATATGGGTGCTGATAATATCTACCGTTGCTATTTTTACTCTTATGGTTGTGGGTGGAAAGCAACTTACGGAGGTTACTCCTAATATATTTATATGGCTGGCATCGGGGTTGTTAATGGGGCTTGGTCTAATTATTCCTGGCATGAGCCCTTCTAACTTCCTTATATATTTTGGACTTTACGACAAGATGGCAATTGGTATTAAGGATTTTGACTTTGGTGTGATTATTCCTCTGATTATTGGGTTTATTATTTGTGTTATTCTTTTTGCTAAAGTGGCTGCATGGATGTTTAG
>DUUR01000269.1 GCA_012841425.1 Bacteroidales bacterium
GGGCTTACCGTTGCAGTTAATATATCTGATAGTGATGGTATTTGCACTACCATTATTGTTCCCTTTTTAGTATAACAGAATTAAATATGATTTGTCAATCCTCCATTACAAAACTGTTAGACCCTATGTGATGCCCATCTGCAAAGATATCAGCTTTGTAAGTTCCAGGCATTAAGAACTCTTCTATATCCCAGTACATTGTTACTGGGATTTCTTCTCCTCCATACTCTACAATTCGTTTCATAGAATAGAGTATGTCACTGTTTTCATATGTAAACAAGTTGTTAGGATTTTTAGAGAGAACATTGCCATCGGGGGTCATTATTCTTATGTAAATTGTTCTTTCGCCTGGCTCGGCTGTAATATTACGAGTAACAGTAAAAGAAACAACAAATTGTGTACTTCTGCTAAGCCTAGATTGCTCTCGACCTCTATCATTTACAGCTTTAGAATTAATATTTGTGGCCACAAGCTGTGCAGCAAGAGAAACTTTTTCAGAAAGCTTTTCACGTTCTTGAGAAACCTGCTGAAGTGTTCTGCTTGTTTTGTTAAATTGATTTGTTATTTGCTCATTCTCTGCACGTAACTCTTGATTCAAGGTGTTTAAAGAATCTATTTGATGAATATACGAACGTAATATTTTACGCAGAGTAGCCAACTCGTCAGTCAAACGCTTTATCTCAGCTTTATCACTTGCTTGGGTCATTCTAAGTTCTTCTTGGAGTCGTAGAACTTTAGCTTGTTCATTCTGAAGTTTATATAATAGTGAATCATTCTGTACACTGAATTTGAATCCTTCATATTGCAATAAGATAGCTTCATACTCATCTTCAAGTTCTTGTTTGTCTACTACATATTGTTCTTGCATCTCTTTCATTTGAGAATTTCCCGTAACAAGATAACCAATAAGTATGGCAGTTATGATAACTAATAATCCTATAATTGCAATAAGTTGTGGAGTTCGTTCCCTAAAGTCTATCTTCATCGTAAGTCCTTATTTTTCAATAGATGTCAAAAGTAGATGTTTTCATTCTAATACCCAATCTTTAAGAACTCTTTTTGATAAATTTAAGAATTGATTTTTCTATTGATATGAGGTTTAAAAGAATATTAAATTCTTTTTTAACTATCGTTTTCATTAACTTTATATTTTAATTAAATGATTTGAATACATAGTATTAAACAATATAGGACAAATTTTTAAGAATAGATTTAAAATGATGAGAAAGTTTATAGTTGTACTTACAGTTACACTTGGTTTTGTTACTACTGCTTTTGCCGATGAAGGGATGTGGATGCTAAATCTTTTAAAACAGCAAAAGCTCACAGAAATGAAGAGTATGGGTTTAGAACTAGAAGATTATGATATTTATAATCCAGATGGCTCGTCGCTCAAAGATGCCGTTGTACAGTTTGGGAGAGGTTGTACAGGTGAAGTAATTTCCTCTCAAGGACTTGTATTAACTAACCACCATTGTGGATATTCACAAATACAAAGTCATAGTTCTATTGAAAATAATCTTCTTGATGACGGTTTCTGGGCTAAGTCATTTGATGAAGAATTGCCTAATCCTGGACTTACAGTAACTTTTATTGAGAGGATAGATGATGTTACCGATTATGTAACTGAGTGCCTTAAACGTGATAGTAATGAGGATTCATTGGGCGTTTTTTATCTCTCTCCAGCTTATCTTAATAAAATAGCCATAGAAAAAGTTGGTGAGGAGTATCTTAAAGCCAACCTTGGCTATGAGGTGGAGATTAAACCTTTCTTTGAAGGTAATCAGTACTATATGTTCACAAAGAAAATTTATTCTGATATTAGACTTGTGGGTTCTCCGCCAAGTTCAATAGGTAAATTTGGTGCTGATACTGATAATTGGATGTGGCCAAGGCACACAGGAGACTTTTCGATATTCAGAATCTATGCTAACAAAGAGGGCAATCCTGCGCCATATTCTGCAGATAATATTCCTTTACAACCAAAGAGGTGGTTAAAGATTTCAAATGAAGGTGTTGATGAAGGTGATTTTGCCATGATGTTGGGCTTTCCTGGAACAACAAATAAATATTACACCTCAGGAGAAGTTGCAGAAAGAAGAGATATTGATAATAGTGTTAGGATTAATATGCGAGAAGTTAGGCAAAACGCCATGCTTGAGGAGATGTTGAATAATCCTGAGGTTAAGATTCAATATGCTGCCAAATATAGTGGATCAACAAATGCATATAAAAATGCAATTGGTACTAATTGGGCAATCGATTTGAGAGATTTTGAGGGATTGAAAAAGGCTGAAGAGCAAAGACTTATAAAATGGGCCCAAGATAACAACGAGCCTCTTTATATTGAAGCTTTAAATGAAATAGAGAATATATTAAATGAACGTGCCAATTTACGTTATAGAAGTTGGATGTTAAATGAAGGTATTACTAGAGCTGTAGAATTTGCTGCAGTGCCTACAAAATCTTCCGACGAATTAGCTGATGCGATTGAATCAGGAGATGGAGATCTTGAAATTTTGCATGAAAATCTTTTAAACGATTTCAATAGGTTTGCAAATAAAGATTATAATGTTGAAGTAGATAAGAAGATTGCAAAAACTATGATTAAAGCATATACCAGTTTAATCGATAAGGACAAACAACCTGAGTATTTCAATCAAATCTATGCAGAGTTTGATGGGAATATTGATAAGTTTATCGATTATATATTCGAAAACTCAATCTTCGGAAATAGTGAGAATATCAATCATTTTCTTGCATCAGAAGCTAAATCAGCCGAAACGCTTAGAAATGATCCTATGTTTCTTTTTGTGAAATCAGTTAGAGAGGAGGCTGCCGATTTAAGTAGGAAGTTATCTACATATAATATACCCTTTGCAAAGGCCCGTAAAACATATATTAAAGGCATTTTAGAAATGGATGGTCCATATAAACACTTTCCAGATGCAAATCTCTCATTGCGTTTAACCTACGGTCAGGTTAAAGGCTATAACCCTCGCGATGCTGTGGCATATAGTCACCAAACAACACTAAAAGGAGTCATTGAGAAAGAAGATTCTAGTAACTGGGAGTTTGTAGTTCCTGCAAAATTAAAAGAGCTGTATCTTAAGAAAGATTATGGGAATTATAAATTAGGAGAGGATATTATGCCGGTTAATTTTGTTGCCACAACTCATACTACAGGTGGTAATTCAGGCAGCCCTGTACTTAATGGTAGAGGCGAGTTAATAGGTATAAACTTCGATCGTAACTGGGAGGGAGTTGGAGGTGATATACAGTATCTCCCCGACTATCAGAGAAGCATAATTGTTGATATTCGTTATGTACTCTTTATAATTGAAAAGTTTGCAAATTCAACTCATTTAATTGAAGAGTTAGAGTTGTAAAACAGGGACTTAGGGCATTATTGACTGAGGAAGAAGCGATTAAAAAAGTTATAGATTAATCTAACAAAAAAGGCGGTAATTAACCGCCTTTTATATAATGCTTAACTTCTTTATTTGCCTATAATTGCTTCAGAGCTTCTTCTATATCACTCTTGATGTCATCTATATGCTCAATGCCTAGCGATATACGAATCATATTAGGATATACACCTGCTGCAATTTGAGCCTCTTTAGGGAGTTGCTGGTGAGTAGTACTTGCAGGATGTATTACAAGCGTCTTTGCATCACCAACATTTGCAAGGTGGCTTATCATTTTTAAGTTGTCGATAACCTTAGCAGTCTGATTCACATCTCCCTTTACAAAAAATGACAGTACACCTCCAAATCCTCCATTCTTAAGATATTTCTTTGCGAGTGTATTATATTTATTGCTTTCCAGTCCCGGATAATTTACTTTTTCTACTTTCGGATGATTCTCCAGCCATTGAGCAAGACTTAATGCATTCTCATTAGTACGCTCCGAGCGTAAAGATAAAGTTTCAATTCCTTGTAATAGCAAGAATGAGTTGAATGGGCTATTAACAGGTCCAAGGTCTCGTAGTCCTTCAACACGGCAACGAATAGCAAAAGCTATATTGCCAAATGGAGAATTTGTGCCAAAAGTTTCCCAGAAATTTAGACCATGATATCCCTCAGATGGTTCACTGAACATAGGGTATTTCCCGTTGCCCCAATTGAAGTTCCCTCCATCAATTATTACTCCACCCATTGAAGTTCCATGTCCTCCAATCCATTTAGTTGCGGAGTGAATAACTACATTGGCCCCCCATTCTATAGGGTTAAAAATATATCCACCTTGACCAAAAGTGTTATCAACAATTAACGGTATATCATACTTCTGAGCCACAGCTGCAATTGCCTCAAAGTCTGGTATATTGTATTCTGGATTTCCTATTGTTTCAAGATATATAGCTTTTGTCTTCTCATTAATTAGAGATTCAATGCTATCAACATTGTCACCTTCAGCAAAACGCACTTCAATTCCCATGCGGGCGAATGCTATTTTAAATTGATTATAGGTGCCACCGTACAGAAATGAGCTTGATACAATATTATCTCCTACGGTAGCAAGATTTTGTATTGCAATTAGCTGGGCTGACATGCCAGATGATGTTGCTACTGCTGCTACACCACCTTCTAAAGCAGCCATTCGCTTTTCGAATACATCTGTAGTAGGGTTTTGTAGTCGAGTGTAAATGTTCCCGAATTCTTTTAAACCGAATAGGTTAGCGCCATGCTCGGCATTATTAAATGTGTAAGCTGTGGTTTGATAAATCGGAACAGCTCTTGCCCCAGTTAGAGGGTCTAGTTCTTGTCCTGCATGAATTTGCAGAGTTTCAAAATGTTTTTTATCCATATCTATTTTAATTAGTATTCTGCAAAAATAGAATAAAAAACGAGAATATGATACTTATATGTAGGAATAAGTGATAAATTAACAATTACTCTGTAAAAAGTCTACTTCTAGCTATCATGCAAGCACCAACTACCCCCGCTTTGTTTGTGAGTTTTGATGCTACAATTTTAGAGTCTTTGTTAACAAGGTTAAGAGAATACTTTCTGATAGCACTTTTTATTGGTAACATAATAAAACCACCAGTTTCGGCAACCTGTCCACCTATTACTACCAATTCAGGGTTAAAGATGTTAATTATGCCCGAAATATATCTGCCCAAGTTATTTCCCACCTCCTCAACTATCTCAATACAGAGCGTGTCTTCCATATTGGTGGCTTTTATGATGTCTGTTAAAGTGAGTTTATTTAAATCTTTAACCATATTAGTTAAAATGGAGCTTTCTCCATTTGCTATGCGCTCTAA
>DUUR01000270.1 GCA_012841425.1 Bacteroidales bacterium
CTATTGGGAGTTTTATGATTACCTGAGTCCCCTTATTTTTTTCAGAGGTTAGTTTAATTTCCCCGTTTAATGCTTCAGTTAACCCTTTAGTTACATACAAACCAAAACCACTGCCTTCAGCTTTTAATGGGTTAGGTGTTCGTGAAAAGGGCTTAAATATTTTAGACTGATCATCTGTATCAATTCCAACACCTGTATCAGTCACTTTTAAAATGATATTGTTGTCATTGCTTTGTTCTAATTCAACTTTTACGCTTCCGTCTATTGTATATTTTACTGAGTTTGAGATTATATTGATAAAAATCTGTTTAAGTACTGTATAGTCTGTTTCGATATAAAATGGTGTTGAAGTGGTAGTGATAAAATTTAATTCAATATTTTTGTCATCAGTAAATGGGCGAAACATATTTGTTATATCTTCAATTAATTCAATAAGATTAAAACTGCTTTTTTGTAATACTGCTGTCTTCTGTTCTAATCGCGAAAATTCAAGTAGGTTTGATAACATACTCAAAATATGTTGACCAGAATTAAGAGCCGATTTTATCTGTTTTTTTCTTGTATAGTCTTTAACCTCTGAATCCCAGATCTCCATATATCCCATTATAGAACTTAAAGGAGTTTTTATATCGTGTGAAACAGATAAGAGCAGTTTATGGCGGCTTTCTATAAGCTTTTCAGTCAAATGCTTTTCTTTAAAAAGTGCAATTCTTGCATTTTTTCCAGTTTTAAGGTCGCTTGCAATGAATAAAGTTATAATAAGGATCAAAATTATTGAGATTGCACCTACTGTAATAGCAAAAGTGAATATTTTTTGTGTCAACATCTCACTATTCTCTGTGCCTACTCTACTTGTTTGTATTGCTTCGTTATAAAACTGAGTTATTAGTTGTGATATATGTAATGATATACTTTGCTCTGCAAGTACTAGTTCTCTTACTTGTCTTTCTATGCGTTGTATTTGAGACGAATAGGTTTTTGTAGCTTCTGCTGTTATACCTCTTAAGTCTTTATACATAAGATTGTCTACTCTAGAAGCTGCTCTCTCCTCATGTTCGGTATGAGTTATACTAATTACTGTGTCTGGTTCAAATTTAGGATCGAATAATTGTGATAACCTACTCCAAAAATCTTTTCGTTGTTTATTAACAATCACAGTGTCACTACTCATCGTAACCACTATGCTATCCTGAATCATTGGTTCAATATTTTCTATTTTCCTATCCAATTCAATTAAAGGGCTCTCTGACCTTAGTTGAGTTATTAGCCTTTTTACGATTTGATTTTTCTCGAGTAACAGCGAATCAATATCCTCAAGGATTATTTCTTGTTCTTTTTCGGGAGAGCTGTTTTTAATTATCTCAATTTGCTCATTTATGTCTTTTGAAATAGAATCGTACTGTTGTTGGTAAATTCTTCTTGGTGAAATTAGGTAGCTGTTTAATAAGTCTTGTGCTTGTTGAATAGATAAAATTAATCGGTTGCTATAAGCCAGAATTCTGTAAGAGTTATCTATCTCTTCTTTTTGCTTATCTATTCTTCTCTTCAGACTAGTAGAGTAAATAACCAGTCCTGAGAAAAATAGAATCACAACAAGAAAAATAAGACCAATTTTTATTGTAATTCTATGTTCCGGCGATTTTATTTTTGTCATAAATATCCGTAAGTATTAAACACCTTAATCAAGAATTCAAATATACAGTATATATTTTTAAAAGCTTATAATTTTTAGAACCGTTTATAAAGTAACTAGATATTGTGGATTTTAACATCAAAACTGTAGAACATATCCACATGTTTCTATGCTAATTCTACACTTATAATTATTGAAAGATTCTAATTCTATATTATAACATGCACATACACAGAGCATATAAGTGTGTTTGGTAAAGATGACAGAATATTTGTATGAAATTTGTTTATTATATATCAGACGAAGAGTCGTCAAAACATTTTATGGAAATTATAAAAGTTTTATTATTATGAAAAAAATGATTTTATCATTTGCACTAATTGCAGGTATGTTTTTAATCACAAACCTGAATGTTGCAAACGCAAGCGAAAAACCCTCCATATCTATTGTAACAGAAGATGATGGTTTTGTTGAAGTAAGACTTCAAGATTTAAATGAAAAGATTCAGGCATCTATTAATGACCTCACCACAGAGTATGATGTCAAGACATTAAAATATAATGAAGAGAAAAAACTTGCAAAGGTTGTACTAATAAAGAAAGACGATCAGTCAACCAAGAAAGTATATTTTAATGAGAATGGCGAAAAAATAGAAAAAGACAAAGATGCCAACAGGAACGTTGAAATAGAAAATATTGAAACGCAGTTACCACAATGGTAATAATTAAGCAAACTACACTATTGCACCTCTATTTTTATCCTGGTCAATTTAGTCTACTTTTGATGACCTGAGATAGTATAACTGCCCTCTTAAATGTGATAATTAGGAGGGC
>DUUR01000271.1 GCA_012841425.1 Bacteroidales bacterium
ACAGAGAGACTTTTACCACTTATTCGTGTTTCTGATTTCACTTCAATTGGAATGATATCTGATTTTAACTGTAAAACAAAGTTAATTTCCGACTTGTTTCCTGAACTCCAATAGTAGGGCATTACATCATTTTGAGCTACCAAAGACTGAAGGACTGCATTCTCAGTTAATGCTCCTTTAAATTCAGTATATCCAGCGCTGCTTGAAAGTATTGTTTCTGGAGCTAATTTAGCTAATCGCCTTAATAAGCCACAATCAGAAGCATATAATTTAAATGCAGATAAACCTTGATATGCACTTAATGGAAGACCGGGTTTTGATATATTAAAAACACGATATATAAGCCCCGCCTCTTCCAACCAAAGTAATGCGTCTTCATAATCACGCGCTCGTGCTCCCGAGCGTACGATTCGATATATAAACTTTCTGTTCTCTTTGGCTAATTGTGACGGTAGAGAATTCCAAAGGCTATTAATGCGAGGAATATCTGACGCAGTAGCGTATTTAGAAAAATCGAGTGTGTATAAATCCAAAATGTGTTGAAGAATATCTTCAACAGTTTGCATGCCTTTATTTTCAAGTAGAGCGACGACTGCTTCGGGCATGCCTCCACAAATAAGATACCTTTTGTATTCCAAATTTAGTTTACTGAGGATAATTTCAGGCAGAGGTTCTATCTTTTCAAGTGCATTAACATAATTGAAAGTTCTATTGTCGGAAATACGTAAAAACTCTTTGAAGGTAACAGGAAACATTTTCAGTACCTGCACTTTGCCAACAGGTACCGACATCTTTTTTTTACGTATAGCAACACCTAATAGTGATCCTGCAGCAATTACATGATATTCTGGAGCATCTTCACAAAAATATTTGAGACTATTTATTGCACCTTCACTCATTTGAATTTCATCAAATATAATTAACGTTTTACCAGGCTCAATGGGTACATCTGTGAAAAGAGCTAGCTCTTTCAGAATTCTCGCATCGCACCCTTAAGAAGTATGGGTTTACGATTTTCGCTGCTCTTCCACTGATGTAAATAATCTAAAATTTCTCGATATATTCGCATGGTTTACATTTTTATGTGTCGAAAGTGTGTTAATTACCACATAATCGACACGTAGTAATGGCAAATATAGGTTTTTAATTCAGTAATCCAATCATGCTTCCAATTCCAATACCAAAATATGTTCTCTCTTTATTTATTTGTAGCATGGGAGATATTGTAAATCCAAAGAACTTTGTAATAGCAAATTCTATTTTTGGGTTAACGACTAGTAAACCGTGTATTTTGCTTGATATTTTATATTATTAATTTTATCAGCAAAGGGTGATATATTTGATGGAACATCTTTTCCTAAAACATTGTTTTTGATTAAATGTAAAGTTTCCCCGTTTAAATTATATTGATAGGTATTGTTATTAAATTTTTCTGTAGAGATTGTAATTTGATTATTATCTACACTCCAATTGCCAGATAAACTTTCTACAATATCGCCCATGAGATAATCTACAAGCAACTTACCCCTTTTTTGCAGATTGAGTGTGAGATAAGGAGTAATGTTAAAGAAAGCGCCCTTAACCCATAATTCTTCTCCTTTTTTCATAGGTATATTAGGCATGTGAGTTTCGATATATACTTGAATTGATTTATTGTCGTTAGTTGCTATGCCTTCTGCATTGAATTCTCCATTTGAGATGTTAAATTCATAGGAGTCTATAACATAGCCGTCGCCATTTTTCAATTCTATATGTTAATATGGTCCGAAAAAGGTAAATCTTAAATCCTCTGAAATAAATTGAGTTGATCCAAAAGCATTTTGAAAATAATAACTGAAAGAGGAAACATCATATTCTTCATCATCAATTATAATGGTGCCTTGCCATGGAGATTTGAAAGGATCGTAGAATATGAAATCTTGACTATCTATAAAATATATTACAGTTACAAATCTTCTGTATATACAGCCTATCCAAAAGGTTGTTTATTTATAACGAATTCAAGAACAGCTTGAAAAATGGGTCTGTTATAAAATGCTCATTATCTATTTTATCAATCACTCCATCATAGATAAGACCTCTTTCTGCTCTTTGCAATGTAGCTGTGCTTGGCAATCTATGTGTACTTCTATAGGATTCAGAAAAAATGTTTTCACCGTTTGTGCACAGAGCTATTAGTAGTTGTTTTTTACTTGCAGACTGATTTTCGAATAGCTCCATAAAATAATCCTTCTTCATATTAATTACTTGTTCTACACACATATCAACTTTTTCTTTTGAGATAATTCCTTCTTCTTTGGTATTCAGCCATATTTCTGAAGCCAATTGTTGGATATAGTAGGGTATGTTTGCAGTTACCTTAATTATGTAATTTGCAATTTCAGTATTTAGTTCTATTCTCTTCTTTAAGAAATTGTTTTGTAAAAACTCAATAGTGTCTTCTTCTGGCAGGTAGCTAATTGTCATTTGAGATGCTGCATTGTAAAAAGGTCTTTTTTTATCATTGAACATTGCTTGCATCATATGAATTTTACTTCCAAAAAAAAGATAATTTACTTGTTGTTGATGCTGAATCTTACTGCGAAGTAGACCTTCAAAATTAATTTCCTTCAACTTCTCAACTTCTTGAAATTCATCTAAAAAAACTAATACAGGTTTATTGCTTCGGGAGAGTGACTCAGTAAGGTC
>DUUR01000272.1 GCA_012841425.1 Bacteroidales bacterium
ATACACCGCTAAATTTACCCAAATCCCAGCGAGGAATCTTAACAACAACATAATCGAGCGCAGGTTCAAAAAATGCAGTGGTGGTTTTTGTTACAGAGTTTTTAAGATCAAACAACCCGAAACCCAAGCCAAGCTTTGCAGCAACAAACGCTAAGGGGTAGCCAGTTGCTTTTGAAGCCAATGCCGATGATCTGCTTAACCTTGCATTTACTTCAATTACCCTGTAATCTTCCGATTCGGGATGCAGCGCATATTGCACATTGCACTCCCCAATAATTCCAATATGCCTAACAATCTTAATAGCCAATTCTCGCAACTTATGATATTCTGAGTTTGTAAGTGTTTGGGAGGGAGCCACAACAATACTTTCGCCAGTGTGAATACCAAGTGGATCTAGATTCTCCATATTACAAACAGTAATGCAGTTGTCGTATTTATCACGCACAACCTCATACTCAACCTCTTTCCATCCTTTAAGTGATTTTTCAATTAATAGCTGACTCGAATAATTGAAAGCTTTTTCTGTTAGTTCTTTTAGTTCTGTATCATTGTCGCAAAAGCCAGAACCCAAGCCTCCTAGGGCATATGCAGCTCTAACTATCACCGGATATCCAAGTGCTTTTGCTGCTTTTAATGCACTTTTAGTATCTGATACAGCAACACTACTTATTGTTTTAACATCAATCTGATCAAGCTTCTTTACAAAAAGTTCCCTGTCTTCGGTATCCATTATTGATCTAACGGGCGTACCAAGCACCTGCACACTGTATTTATCCAAGATGCCTTGTTCATAAAGCTGAACCCCGCAATTAAGTGCCGTTTGTCCGCCAAAAGCCAATAAAATGCCATCGGGCTTCTCACGTTTAATTACTTTTTCTACAAAATATGGTGTAACAGGCAAAAAATATATCTTATCTGCAACCCCTTCAGAGGTTTGCACTGTTGCTATATTAGGATTAATAAGTACTGTATCCACGTTTTCTTCTTTCAACGCTTTAAGTGCTTGTGAACCTGAATAGTCAAACTCTCCTGCTTCGCCAATTTTTAATGCACCAGAACCAAGAACTAGTACTTTTTTTATGTTTTTATCCATCATTCGCATCTTATTAATTAATCTTGAACAAATTGCTTAACGTAAATCCTTTATTTATTTTGAACTAAAAAAGAAATTAGTTCCTTAAAACCAGTTTGAACTAAATTAGTATTATCCTTTTAACAATTTAGCAAACTCCTCAAAGAAAAAACGTGTATCAGTGGGACCACCAGCTGCTTCAGGGTGAAACTGTACTGAGTAAAAAGGTTTAGTTTTATGTTTTATTCCCTCATTAGTTGCATCGTTCATATTCACAAACCATGGTTCCCAGTCGCTTCCCAACAGAGTTTCATCAACGGCATATCCATGGTTTTGAGAGGTGATAAAGCACTGATTACTACCCACCCTGCGCACTGGTTGGTTGTGACTACGATGTCCGTATCTTAACTTATATGTAGATGCTCCAGCTGCTTTAGCTAAGAGCTGGTTGCCCATGCATATTCCAAAAATAGGACGGTCCGTTTGCATTGCTTGTCGTATGTTATCAACAGTAATATTACAATACTCAGGGTTACCCGGACCGTTTGAGATCACCACACCATCAAAGTCTATAGTGTTAAAATCATAATTCCACGGTACTCTCACAACTTTTAGTCCCTCTTTTACTAGTTCGCGTATAATATTAAGTTTTGTGCCGCAGTCTACGAGCACTACCTTTTTATAGCCATCACCATATTCTATAACCTCCTTGCAGCTAACTTCTGCAACAAGGTTATAATTATCGGGATTGTAGAAATCTACATTTAAAGGTTCATTACCATGTATATAACTATAATCATCGCCATGACCATATGCATCAACACTTGAATCTATATCTATTTCTATTTTACCCAATAACGATCCGTTCTCCCTAATTATCTTTGTTAGTTTACGCGTATCTATACCAAAAATCCCTGGCACATTTTCATCTTTAAGCCAGTTGCCCAAGCTGTCCACAGCATTCCAATGAGAATATTGCGGAGTATAGTCTTGCACAACCAACCCAGATGCATGTATACGGTTGGATTCAAAAAAATCGGAAACTCCGTTTGTTTTGCTATTAGCAGGAACTCCGTAATTTCCGATTATTGGATATGTTAGTAATAAAATTTGTCCTTTAAAGGAGGGGTCTGTTAAGCTTTCGGGATAACCTGCCATTGCAGTACTGAAAACAACCTCTCCCGATGATGGCC
>DUUR01000273.1 GCA_012841425.1 Bacteroidales bacterium
GTAAACTTAGCTTCACCTTCTCTCCCACGCTTTGTAGTTATAAGCACAACGCCGTTTGCTCCCTGTGCACCATAAATGGCTGTGGCAGAAGCATCCTTTAAAATTTCCATAGATAGAATGTCAGAAGGGTTTATTGTAGATAATGGAGAAATTGTTGAGATAGGACTATTACCTAACGCATCTCCAAGACCAAAGTCGGCTCCACTGCTTCCTCCACCTTGCACAATTACACCATCAATAACATAAAGAGGCTCAGCATTAGAATTGATGGTTGACTGTCCTCTTACTCTAATAGAAACTGATGAGCCTGGTGCACCAGAAGTCATTACCGATGAAACTCCAGCTGCTCTACCTTGTAATGCTTGGTCGAGGTTGGTAATAACTGAACCTTTAATAGCATCTTCAGAAACAGAAACCGAAGCGCCAGAAATATCGCTCTTTCGCATGGTTCCATATCCTATTACCACTACTTCATCCAATAGGCCGAGATCTTCGTCCATCTCAATTTGAAAAGATGTCCTATTTCCAACTATTACCTCAACAGATTCGTATCCTATACTAGATATGTCTAATATAGCATTAGAAGTTGTAAGGTTTAAAGAGAAACTACCATCGATATCTGTCACAGTACCATTAGCTGTTCCTCTCTCAATAATATTTGCACCAATCATTGCAGACTTGTCTTTACTATCCACAATAGTGCCAGAAATTCTATGTTGTTGTGCAATTAACTGAAAGCTAAATGTCAGAACAAAACATAACATAAAGATGTTTTTCATAAAAAATATATTAAGTTTTCATAAATATCTAATATACAAAATTATCACATTTTTAATATATTATCTAGTATTATATTGTCACATATTAATACTTCTTTGCAATATTTGCCAACAAAAGACCCAAAAAGCATTTATACACTTGTGTATTCACCTAATTTGCATCTATATGTGCAATAAATGTAATATTTGTGATTCTTATTAAATCAAATTACAATTTTAGTTTTTCTGTAATTTTCTCTAAATTCACTAGGAGTAAAATTTTTCCTACTTTTAAAAATACGATTAAAGTTAGAGATGTTGCTAAAACCGCTTAAATAACAGATTTCAGAAACTGTGTTTGTGGTATCTGCAAGCAATCTGGTAGCATGTCCCAAGCGCAATTCAATAATATAGTTAGATAGTGTCTTGCCCGATCTTAATTTAAAAAAACGACTTAATGCAGTAGGGGTCATACCCACAAGTTCTGCCAAATCATCAAGCGATATATTTTTTTGGTAATTATTATTTATGTATTCATATATTTTTGTAACTCTTCTGCTATCCGCATTTTCATTGGTTCTAGCAAATGATGAGCTGGCAAGAGTTCGACTATCTTTAAAAAGTGAAAGTTCATATAAGATCGAAAGAAAATTGATTACCGAATAGAAACCCTCCTTTTCAGTAGAAAGATTATTTAATAGAGGGTAAACTTTCATTATAGCCTCCATTGGAAAATTAATTCCCTTTTTTGCTCTTTCCAGCATGCCACGAATACTTTCAAACTGATTTTTATCAATCAGGTTTCCCATAAAAAGGTCAGATGGAAACTGTATAGTTATCTCTCTGATGTTTTTTGATTTACATTCGTGCTGTTCCCATACATGTATTAGGTCTTCACCAGTAATTAAGGTAAGATCGTAATTTTTTATCACTTCCACAGAATCACCCACAATTCTACGCACGCCTTCTGCATTTTCAATATAATTGAGCTCGAATTCTTTATGTGAATGAAGAGGATATACGAACTCACTTTTTATTCTGTCTGCAACATAAAAACAGTCAGCTTTTGATAAAGGAGTTATTTCTTTGATTATATATCCCGAATTCATGCTCAATTATATGATATTGACTCAATTAACAGCCCTGTCGCTTCTAAATGGTACAACAGGAAGATTGCGTGTGTTTGCTAAATTACCTATCATGAAATTTCTA
>DUUR01000274.1 GCA_012841425.1 Bacteroidales bacterium
GTAACCACACAAGGACCTGCTTCGATAACAGTGCATGGAATGTTTTTTCCCTCGGCACTGAAAACGGATGTCATTCCGATTTTTTTTCCTAATAATCCTGGCATTTCTCTGTTGTTTATAAATTATATTTATGTCTATAAATTAGACTTTAATCTCAACTTCAACTCCACTTGGAAGTTCAAGCTTCATCAACGCATCCACAGTTTTAGCTGTTGAGCTATAAATGTCAATAAGGCGTTTAAAAGAAGCCAGTTCAAACTGTTCGCGAGATTTCTTGTTCACGAAAGTAGAACGGTTTACTGTAAAGATTCTTTTGTGTGTTGGCAGAGGAATTGGACCGCTTACAACAGCACCCGTAGCTTTTACGGTTTTAACGATTTTCTCAGCCGATTTATCAACCAGGCTATAATCGTATGATTTCAGTTTAATTCTGATTTTTTGACTCATATATATATTATATTATTTGATCAAATCAACACGGCCATTAACTTCCTCCAACACCTTTATTGCAATTGAAGCAGACACCTCAGCAAAATGCGAGAACACCATTGTAGATGTAGCACGTCCTGAAGTAATCGTACGCAACGATGTTACATAGCCAAACATCTCCGATAAAGGAGTTTTAGCTTTAACAACACGTGCTCCAGAACGGTTAGATTCCATTCCTTCAACCTGTCCACGTCTTTTGTTTAGGTCAGAAATAACATCACCCATGCTTTCTTCTGGTGTAACCACTTCAACCTTCATAATAGGCTCAAGTAATATAGGCCCTGCTTTTTCTACAGCGCTCTTATAAGCCTGCATAGCACATATCTCAAACGACAACTGATCAGAGTCAACAGCATGGAACGAACCATCAATAAGTGTCACCTTCAGCTTATCCATTGAGTATCCTGCAAGAACACCATTTTTCATAGCGCGCTCGAAACCTTTTTGTACTGAAGGAATATATTCTTTAGGAATATTTCCACCTTTTACTTCATCAATAAATTGCAAATTACCCTCAAAATCAGCATCAGTAGGCTCAATGCGAACTATGATATCAGCAAATTTACCACGACCACCCGATTGTTTCTTATAAGTTTCACGAAGCTCTACAGATTTTGTGATAGCTTCTTTATAAGTAACCTGAGGACGACCTTGATTTGCCTCAACCTTAAATTCACGTTTCAATCTGTCGATAATAATTTCAAGGTGAAGTTCACCCATACCCGATATAACAGTTTGACCTGTGTCATCATCAGTTTTCACTGTAAATGTTGGATCCTCTTCCGAAAGCTTAGCTAATCCGTTAGACAATCTATCCAAGTCTTTTTGAGTTTTTGGCTCAACAGCAATTCCGATAACCGGATCAGGGAAGTCAATAGCCTCAAGAATAATTGGATTCTTTTCATCACAAAGGGTATCTCCTGTGCGAATATCTTTAAAACCTACCCCAGCACCAATATCACCAGTTCCGATAAACTCTTTCGGATTCTGTTTGTTTGAGTGCATTTGAAATAGACGAGAAATACGCTCTTTCTTTCCAGAACGTGGATTATATACATAAGATCCTGCTTCTAATTCACCCGAATATACACGGAAGAAACATAAACGACCAACATATGGGTCTGTAGCAATCTTAAATGCAAGTGCACTAAGTGGCTCGCTTGGATCAGCATGACGAACAAGCTCAACTGATTTATCGTCAGGGTCTGTTCCTGTAATAGACTCTGTATCCGTTGGGCTAGGTAAATAAGCACATACAGCATCAAGCAAAGTCTGTACACCCTTATTCTTAAATGAAGAACCACAAATAATTGGATTAAACTCCATTGAAAGTGTGGCTTTTCTGATAGCAGTTTTTATTTCATCTACAGTAATAGTTGATGGATCATCAAAATATTTTTCCATCAAAGCATCATCAAACTCAGCAATTGCCTCAAGCAATTTATCGCGCCACTCTTCTGCTTCCCCCAAAACATCAGATGGAATATCAACTACATCATAGTCGGCTCCCATAGCTTCGTCGTGCCATAAGTAAGCTTTCATTGTCACCAGGTCTACTACGCCCTTAAAATTCTCTTCAGCACCAATAGGCACTTGTATTGGGCAAGCATTAGAACCTAACATTTCTTTAATCTGGCGTACCACATCAAAGAAATTAGCACCAGAGCGGTCCATTTTATTAACGTAACCTAGTCTTGGCACTTTATATTTATCAGCCTGACGCCATACAGTTTCAGACTGTGGCTCAACACCTCCAACTGCACAAAATGCTGCAACTGCACCATCAAGCACACGAAGCGAACGCTCAACTTCAACTGTAAAGTCAACGTGCCCTGGAGTGTCAATTAAATTTATCTTATATGTCTGATCTTTATACTTCCAACTTGTAGTTGTAGCTGCCGAAGTAATAGTAATACCTCTTTCCTGCTCCTGCGCCATCCAGTCCATGGTTGCTGCGCCGTCGTGCACCTCACCAATCTTATGAGTCAAACCTGTGTAAAACAGGATACGCTCAGACGTGGTTGTTTTGCCGGCATCAATATGCGCCATGATACCTATGTTGCGAGTTAATTTTAAATCTTCTTTTGAACCCTTAGCCATCTTTTTTACCTTCTTGCTATGTTAAAATCTGAAATGAGCAAAAGCACGGTTAGCCTCTGCCATTCTATGAATATCTTCTTTACGTTTAAAAGCGCCACCCTGACTGTTATATGCGTCAACTATCTCACTTGCCAATTTATCTGACATAGTTTTACCTCCTCTTTTGCGTGCATAAAGAATAAGGTTTTTCATCGAAACTGACTCTTTTCTCTCTGGTCTGATTTCTGTAGGAACTTGAAAAGTTGCACCTCCTACACGGCGCGATTTAACCTCCACCTGGGGAGTAATATTATCGAGAGCAGCTTTCCAAATCTCGAGAGCCGACTTCTCATCATTGGCCAATTTTGCCTTAACTGTGTTCAATGCAGAATAAAAAATATCGTACGATAAGCTTTTCTTTCCGTCGTACATAAGGTGGTTAACGAATTTTGTCACCCTTATATCACCATAAACAGGATCTGGGAGAACCTGTCTCTTTTTAGGTTTACTTTTTCTCATTGTTGTATAATTTTGTGTTGTTTGGTTGCCTTTTATTAGCCTTCAACGAACTCCACTGAATTCATTTACTCAACCCCCATAAAGTAGCCTTCCCAAATATTTCAACAGTAATTTTTAATTCTTAATTATAATATTATTTCTTACCCGGAGCAGCTTTAGCACCTGGCTTAGGTTTCTTAGTACCATATTTAGAGCGTCTCTGAGTACGACCGCTTACACCGGCTGTATCCAATGCACCTCTTACAATGTGATAGCGAACACCAGGAAGGTCTTTCACACGTCCTCCGCGCACTAACACAATCGAGTGCTCTTGCAGGTTGTGTCCTTCTCCCGGAATATAAGCATTCACCTCTTTCGAGTTAGTCAATCTAACACGAGCCACCTTTCTCATCGCTGAGTTAGGTTTCTTAGGGGTGGTTGTATATACTCTCACACAAACACCGCGGCGCTGTGGACTGGAGTCCAGAGCCCTAGATTTGCTCTTTTCTTTCAGGGTAGTACGTCCTGTTCTTACTAATTGTTGAATTGTAGGCATTTTCTACTTTCTTTTGGTAATTTTTATTTTATGTATTACTTTCTCTTTTAATGCATTTCCTCCCACAACAGGCTTTAATAACGCCTTGATTATCATGAGATAACCATACACTTAGGGTGAAAAACGGCACAAAATTACAAATAATCAGCCAGATACGCAAGCATTTGCAGCGGTTTTTACGAAAAAAAATGCAGAAACTTTTCAACAGCTATTATTCTAGTCTTATTTATTCTTATACTGCTGAACTAAAAGAAGTGTATTTTTCAGATATTCAAACTCCAGCTCAAAACATTCCGAAAAGATTTCCGACCCCATATTATCTTCAATCTGGGCTGTTGTCCACAATTTCCCCCCTTGCAGGTTCAAACTATTAAACACAACATCATCGTCAATCTCTGCTACATACAAAAATATTAAACGCTTTGTAATTTCGTTCTCAAAAGTATATTTAAGTAAAAACCTAACAGGTAAATTATCATTCCCGCATTCTTTTCCAATACTCTCTCGTACAGACTTATCAAGCTCACCTTTAAACTCCATATACTCTTCAAATGGATAGTCTAGTTTTCCTGGGTTAAGCACCCTATCCATACCACGCTCTTTCAGATAAATAGCACCTTTATTCATCAAGGCAACCCTAACCACTGGATGCATAAACTTATTCTTCATGTCTTTCGTAACCGACTTTGCCACTCTTCCTGTAACCTCGCCAGTTTCGGTAATTACTGGAAGCCAGTCTTCATTAAAAAGCTTTTTTGTAAGGATATGCAAACGCATAGATTCAAACACTATAATAGAAAGTAGTATAAGCTGAAACAATACCTTTAAAAAGACAGCACTCACAACTGACTCTACAGTGCCCACAGTAACCACGTATATCATAAAGAGAAAAAGGTGCAGTGTGAGGCCGTACTGAGTTTGAAATGCTACTCTAAGCGACTCTTCCATATAAGTCTTAGCATTACCACTTGAGTCTTTAGTTGCTATCAGTAATAAACGACCTTTCAACAATCTCGAAAGGGTCATAATAAGTGCGAAGACCACTTCCACAACAATAAATTTATTCATTCGTGGAAGCTCACTAAAACTAGTAAACGACAGTAAAAGTGCAATCAGAAAAGTAACAAATGAAGCATCATAAACCAATCTATTACTTCTTTTCACTACAATCACTCCTAAAGTCGAAAGGGCAAAAGCAATTGCAATAGCAACTATAGAGTCTACATAACCTATAAGAAATGAGTATAGTAAAAATGGGATAAGACCGAATGCCGGATTCTTAATCAACCTATCTATAAATGAAATTTTCGTCATATAAAGCCATTTGGCATTAATTGTGACATAATAACAACAAAAAGTCTTTTTTGTTTACTGTATTTATCTATAGGTTGTCCTTAAAGTAATTTATTACCTTCTCATAAAGATACTCCCTTACGGATGGCCCAAGAATAGAATGATTTTTATCGGGGAAGAAAAACATGTCAAAATGTTTACCTTCATTTATAAGCGCACGGGTATATTCTATTGAATTCTGTAAATGAACATTATCATCGGCTGTGCCATGAACAATCAACAAATTACCTTGCAAATTTCCTGCAAGAGCAATAGGCGATCCCTTATCATAACCCTCAATATTTTGCTGGGGGGTACGCATAAATCTCTCAGTATAAATAGTATCATAAAAACGCCAGTCGGTAACAGGTGCAATTGCCACACCCGCCTTAATTGCTCCGCTACCCCTACTCATACTCATCAATACATTATAACCTCCATAGCTCCATCCCCAAATACCAATTCTATCGGCATCAATATAAGGCAATGAGCCAAAGTATCGAGCTGCTGCAATCTGGTCGTCCGACTCTTGTATACCTAAATTAAGATAGGTCCCTTTTCTAAATTCAGCTCCCCTGGCACCGGTACCCCTGCCATCAACA
The DNA here is from genome assembly GCA_012841425.1 of Bacteroidales bacterium. Lineage (GTDB taxonomy): Bacteria > Bacteroidota > Bacteroidia > Bacteroidales > Dysgonomonadaceae > Proteiniphilum. The sequence continues at coordinate 5,557 of DUUR01000274.1, forward strand.
GCAGCCACCAAAATATCTTCATTAAGCAATGCAAAATACCAATCTACACTATATCTGTTTAACACCTCTTGCGAATTGGGGCCGCTATATTGTACCATCACAATAGCATACTGTTTTTGCGGGTTGAAGTTAGCTGGCTTCAAGATCCAACCATTCAAATCTGTTATCCCATCTGCTGCTTTCACCTTAATCACTTCGCGTTTAGGCATCTGCGCAGCTTCGAAGGCCTCTTTTACAGCACGGTTATCTTCCAACACCCTCACTTGCTTGCCGTCGCCACTGTGTAAAGTAATTTGTGTAGGTGTATTGTAATCAGACCAATGGTTGACATAAAATTTGCCATTACTACTAAACGTTGCACTGTTATATCCCACTTGTTGTGAAAGCTTCTGAGGCACCGGTTTCGCAATATTAACTCTGTAGATATTACGCTGCATTGGTTGCTCATCAGCAGCTTGGTAATAAACCATCTGCAACTGCTCATCCACAGAAAGCAATTTAGTAACATCCCAGTTACCCGATGTCAACTGCTTCTGCAAAGTTCCAGACATACCATAAATGTAAATATGACTATAACCGTCTCTCTCCGATACATATGTAAACTTATCATCCATAAAGAATATCGACTTCAATAGCTCCGAGTCGATAAAATATTTATCCTCTTCCCTAAGCACCAACCTTGCAACGGTAGTTCTGGGATTAGCAAAATACATATCAAACCTATTCTGATTTCTGTTAAGTGTCATCACAGCTAGTTGCGACTCATCCTTTGTAAACTTTATTCTAGGTATATACCCATCCTCATCAAGGGGCACCTCCATTTTGCGGGTCACTCTGCTCTCTATATCAAAAACCCTACATTCTACTGTCGAGTTTTTCCTTCCTGCCTTAGGATATTTAAACTCATAATATCCTGGATACATTTCCTCTTCATAGGTTTGAAAACTAAACTGCTCAACGTCGCTCTCATCGGTGCGAACAAAAGCTAACAATCTATTATCGGGAGAGAATTCCATTAGCCTAGTCACAGCAAACTCCTCCTCATACACCCAATCAGTTGCGCCATTAATAACCTTGTTGAACTCGCCGTCATTAGTGACCTGCGACTCAGTATCAAAATCGAATTTACTAAGCCATATATCACCGTCAATCACATAAGCCACCATCTTACTGTCATCAGAGAAAACAGGAACCATCTGCTTCGATGTCTGCTCCGACAACTTCCTAATCATATTACGCCTGACATCATGATAATAGTAGTGAGCCTTAAACGAACGTCTATAAATCTGTTCCCTATCCCTATAAACAAGAACCCTATTCTCATCGTCGCTAACCAAAAAGCCCTCAAATGTATCAAAAGTACAATTGCGTGCAGTCCTAGTGTTAAACAACGTATCCACAGGTTCACCTTTGCTGTAAGAATATTTAATCACTGCAGTACCAAGTGCATCAGCCTTGTAATAATGCAAACCGTCGGCCGACGAAACCATAGCTGGCACTCCCTTAGCCCTAAATTTCCCTCCTATAATATCATGTAGATTATATTGCTGAGCCGCAAGAGTCGTAACACACAATGCTGCCAACACCAAAAACAATATCTTTCTCATTTTCCTTACATTATCATATTTAAGTCGCAAATATAAGAAATCTACATCTAAATAGGCTACAAAAGTTATTTACAATACTCAAAATATGTGTACCTAACTCTTTTTTTTGTATTTTCGGCGTTTATTTAAATCCAGTATATCTTTA
>DUUR01000275.1 GCA_012841425.1 Bacteroidales bacterium
CAAATTGTATTTGACGTCCCCGAGAGTAATACCCGCTGGCGCTTTAGAGTGCTTGCTCATGACAAAAAGCTAAATACAGCCACTACTGAAGCCTTCACGGTTTCTCAAAAGGAATTGATGGTTACACCAAATATGCCTCGTTTTTTAAGACAAGGCGATAGAGTGAGCATTGCAACAAAAATCTCAAACTTATCAGATTCAGTGCAACAGGGTAGGGTGAGGATGGAATTCTTTAATCCTGTTACAGATGAAATTATAGATATTAGCCAATTTGAAAATATAGAGCAGGAGTTCACACTTCAACCCTCTGCTTCATCAGATGCTATGTGGATGTTTGATGTACCAACCAATATTGATGTAATAGGCATTAGAATTATTGCTCAAAGCGCGCACTTTAGCGATGGTGAGCAACATGCGCTAGCAATACTCCCAAACCGTATGCTCGTTACCGAAAGCCTGAGGATGGATGTGGATGGTGGAGAAACAAAGACATTCAATTTTGATAAAATTAATAACACTTCTCCTACCCAAGAGAACTATAGACTTACCCTAGAGTTTACATCTAATCCAGCCTGGTATGCAGTTCAAGCGCTACCAGTACTTGGCGAGCCCACAAGTGATAATGCAGTATCGTGGTTTGCTTCTTTCTATGCAAACTCTATAGGTGCTTATATTGGTAAGACTTATCCAAAGGTATCGGCAATGATTGATTCATGGAAAAAGCAGGGTGGTAATGAAGAAACTCTACTATCTAATCTACAGAAGAATGAAGAGCTTAAGAATATTCTCCTTCAAGAGACTCCATGGGTGTTAGACGCTAAAAATGAAACAGAGCAAAAGCAGAAGTTATCACTACTGTTTGATCTTAATCGCAATAGAAATATCACTCAAACTGCTTTATTAAGGTTGCAAGACTTGCAAACTACCGAAGGGGGCTGGAGCTGGTTTAAAGGTTTCAGACCAAGTATAAGTATAACACAGTATATACTTTATGGCTTTAATCAATTAACCGGCCTTAATATCGATATCGATTCTGATCAAGTAAATTCAATGAAACTGAATGCAATAAAATATATTGATGCTGAGGCAATTCGCAGGTTCGAGTCATTGAAGAAATATAACAAAGATTGGAAAAATATTAAATCTATCACCACTACCGATCTTGAGTATCTGTTTGTGCGCTCTTCTTACAATCAGCATCAAATGGATAAAGAGGTAAGTGAACTATACAATTTTTACTTGTCGGTAGTTGAGAAAAACTGGACTAGCTACGGTCTTTACGAACGTTCGCTTATTGCTCAGTTGATGAATAAGAAAAATAATACAAGAGTCTTGCAAGATATCATCAAATCATATAGAGAGCATTCGGTAGTTTCAGACGAACTCGGAATGTATTGGCCAAATAATCGTGCAAATGTATTTATGTCGCAATCGGCTATTTCTGTACATACTTTTATCATGGATGCCTTTAAAATAGGTGGAGCCACAGACGATGAAATGAATAATTTGAAGAAATGGTTGTTAAAACAAAAGCAAACTCAGCTATGGGAGTCCACACACGCTACAGCAGATGCTGTATATGCATTATTAAGCAGTGGAAGTGACTGGTTCTCTGTAGGCGGCACCACCCAAGTTACGTTGGGTAATATGCTAGTAGAACCTAAAAGCAGCGAACTTGGTACTGGTTACTTTAAAGAGGCATGGAGCCGCACAGAAATATCACCAGATATGGCCAATATTACTGTAGCTCACACAGGCAACTCACCTTCATGGGGAGCACTATACCTCCAGTATTTTGAAGATATGGACAAGATTCAAAAGAGCGACGGCTCTCTGGATATCGAAAAGATGATGTTTATAGAAGAAACAACTCCAGAAGGGCAACGTTTAGTGTCAATATCAGAAGAGAGGTCACTAAAGATTGGAGATAAGGTAACTGTTAGGCTAGCTGTCAGAAGCGATAGAGATATGGAGTTTA
>DUUR01000276.1 GCA_012841425.1 Bacteroidales bacterium
GGAATAAGCGGTGATACTCGGTCTGGGCGCAGGCTAGCTGCATTTGACCACCAATCTCCTGCTGCAGTAAATGCATCATAAAAAGTAACGTTGGCATCAGCCTGTACTTTAAGGAAATCTCTAAGATTCATATCAATGTTACCACGAACAAATAATCTGCTTGTATAGTTATCCTTACTATTACCTACTTTAAGGAGTGAGTTTTCGCGATAATATCCAGTAGATGTATAATACTTTACACGATTATTTCCACCTGTAATCTCGGCAATTGCCTCCGATCGGTTATACGCTTTACGTAAATAGTCGGATGAGTACATGTTTAGATTAGGATATCTATAAGGATTTTCACCAGTTGAGTGATTGTAAATCTTCTCAAGGCTATGAAGAATATCAGAGCCATCATTTATGCGAGCTTCATTATACAGTGTCATATACTCAGCAGAACCTAAGTATTCTGGAAATGCTTTAGGTGTTAGCATAGCTGTATTAGCACGTACGCTAATAGTAGATTTACCTACAGTTCCTCTTTTAGTTGTAATCTGCACAACTCCTTTAGCTGCACGGCTTCCATATAGAACAACAGCCGCTGGGCCTTTTAAAACAGTTATTTGTTTAATCTCTGTAGGTAATACGTTATTAGCATCACGTACCATTCCGTCAATTACAACCAAATATTCGTCCATCCCCCAAATATTGCCATTTACACCACCAATTAAATTTTCTACAAAACCTAGACTGTTTGTGGTATATGCTTTTTCTGTCATTTCTTCCATATCAATAACAGATACGCCTCCAAGGAGATCTCTTTCATTCATTGTACGAAATGCCACCTCCACTTTATTGTCTATTGTATCGTTTTCCCATGACAGTATTTCACCATACTGGGCTGTAGCCTTAGAGAAATTTAAAAGAAAACAGATACAAAATATCAGACCAATATATATATGCTTCATTTTAGTCTTTTTTAAATTTAAAATTATTACCATCCCGGATTTTGATAAAATTCTGGATACATGCTTACATCATCTGTTTTAAAAGGAAGCCAGTAATGTTTAGGTGTAAGATTACGTTCCACAATTACTTCTTCTCTGAAATTTAAAACCTCATTTTCTTTAGGATCTGCCTCCTCGTCTAGTGGAGCTGCCCTATCAAAATGCTGTCTGGTTTTAATATTATATGGATACTCTGTAAGCAACAACCATCTGCGAAGATCATTAAAACGGTGTCCTTCAAATGCAAGTTCTACGGCACGCTCTCTAATTAACTCATCCATAAAGTCATTCAAGGAAGTTGTATAGCTACCTGATAATGGCTCTACACCTGCGCGTTCGCGAATTGTATTAACTGCGTCCACTGCATTCTTTGCAAAACTTGGCGATTTTCCTGATGGTGACGCATATCCTTGTGCAGCTGCTTCAGCATACATAAGATAAACATCTGCCAAACGGAGCCAAGATAAGTGAAAGTGAGTTGAATAACTATATCCGTATGTTAAGTCCCATTTATTTGCTCCGATCGGAATAAATTTATAATTTAAGTATCCGGTTCTACTAACAGTACGAGGGTCATTTACGTAATTACCACCAGTATGTAAATTTGCAAATCTCCACTGCTCTTCCTCAGCATTTGGAATGGTTCCTGCAACTACTTTGATACCATCAAAGATAATATCATTATAAAATCTAGGGTCTCTGCCTTTCCACGGATGACTAGGATCAAAACCAGAATTAGGATCATCAAGAGGTAAGCCATTAGCCATCCCATAATAATTGACATAATTTGCAGCAGGCGCCAAAACAATACCATCACCTTCCGCCATTGCAGATGGTTGGTAGGAGTTCATTTGTCTCCAATATGAGTCCGGACCGTATGTTGGACTACGCACAATAGCTTCAGTACCACCCGGCATTAACCAGTCTTGCTGCATTGTATAGAAAAGTGATGAATAATTCTCAAAATCTACAAGTGCATATTGTGTTTCACCACTCTCAACCATATTAAGTACTTTACCTAGTGCATCAGCTGCTTTTTTAGCCATTTCAACATCATACGTCCTAGGGCCGTTAACTCCGTTTGCCATTAATGGACTAGAGGCATATAAATATGTTTTACCTAACATCGAAAGGGCCCAAACCTTATTGATACGTAACTCATTGTTTCCAGCCGTTCTACGGCCTATCTCAGTATCATCCCAATTTATAGGAAGCAAATCTGCGGCTCTTTGGAAGTCAGCCGCCATCTTTTCCGCATTCTCTTGATAAGATTCGCGCGGCAGTGTAAGAGGTTCATCGCTAGGAAGTACAGAGTCTATATATGGAAGTCCACCCCAGTATTGAGTTAATTGAAAGTGAAACCATGCTCTAAAGAAATATAACTGTCCCTCAACCATGTCTCTCTCAGCCTGAGTGGCATCAGTCATTTTGCCTTCAGCAATTGCCTCTAAGCCCATATTGGCTACTCTAATTCCATACCATGATCCGCCCCATAACGATTTTGCAAATCGGTCTCCGTCAGCACTCCAGTCGCGATCTAAGAATGAATCACCTTTACCAATATAACTTCGATAATTTCCTCTGTCGATGTTAAATCCCATCAGATATTCACCGTTACCAATAGTAACCACTTCATCTTCACCCCAGTTGAATGAACTTACCCAGTTGTGTTTAGCAACATCCGGGGTCAAATGATACATTCTTTCAACAA
>DUUR01000277.1 GCA_012841425.1 Bacteroidales bacterium
ATATAATATCCCTATATAACTAAAAACTGTTTATCTAACACTTGTATATATCTTTTTTAGGTCAATAAAAATACCATCTGCGTACTTTTGCCTAAAATCAATACCCATATATGATAACTTTCTCGATCAAGACCAGGGAACAACTTACCACCATGAACTTCTAAATATTCCATTTGAGACTTATTACAATCCTTCTCTATCTTCCTTCTTGTAATTGGGTCTATATAGTGCAAGAAATCGTCATATATCTCAGTTATAGGTGTACCCATATAGCCTTCTATATCTTTTTTGCTAAACTTTTTAACCACTTCATCATATTCATCTAATACTTTGTTCCAAGCAATTAATAAGCCATCAGTTGAATCCCACAAAGTACCATCTAAATCAAAAATTACACTATCTAGTTTATTCATATATTATGCCTCTCTTTTCATGTCTACTTCTATATTTATAAGTTACAATTATTATTTTGCATATCTTATACTCTTACGCACTGGCAAAACATTTGCAGGTGAAACAGATAATTCATCTATTCCTATGTCAAGGAAGGTTGCTGTAAGACTTGTATCTGCTGCTAATTCACCGCAAATTCCTACTCTTATACCTTCCTTATGAGCATTGTCTGCAACTAGTTTGATAAGTCTTAAAATCGCTTCATGATGAGGATTATAGAAATCATCAATTTTGTCATTTTGCCTATCAATGGCTAAGGTATATTGGCTTAAGTCATTAGTTCCAATACTAAAGAAATCAACCTCTTTAGCAAGTAAATCACTAATAAGTACAGCAGCAGGTGTTTCTATCATAATACCTTGCTCTACATCTTTATATAATTTGCCTTCATTGTCAAGCTCTTTTTTAACTTCCCCCACTATCTTTTTAATCTTTGAAACTTCATCTAGGGAAATAATCATTGGATACATTATTGATATATTTCCATAAGAACTAGCCCTTAAAATAGCTCTAAGCTGAGTCTTGAATATATCAGGTCTAGTTAAAGAAATCCTAATCCCACGATAGCCTAAGGCAGGATTCTTTTCCTTGTCCATATCAAAATATTCAAGCTGCTTATCGGCACCTATATCTAAAGTCCTGATGATTACCTTTTTACCAGCCATAGTCTCGGCTAACTTCTTATAAATGGTAAATTGCTCTTCTTCACTCGGATAATCATCTCTCTCTAAGTATACACATTCACTTCTAAATAAACCAATACCATTTGCATCATTTTTAATAACTTCTGACAAATCAATAAGGCTTCCAATATTGGCTAATACATCTATCATTTTACCCGACAAACTAATATTATCCTTTCCTTTCAGCTCTTCTAGTAACTTCTCTTCTTCTAATTCCTTTATTTTCTTTTCCTTATACATAATTAATGTGCTTTCATCTGGATTAATTATTAAAATGCCTGAAGAACCATCAACTATGGCAGACTTTCCATTCCAGTCTTCTTCAATATCAATTCCTGATATTGCTGGAATCCCCATAGTTCTGGCTATAATTGATGTATGAGAATGTTCAAAACCATATTGTGTGACAAGAGCTAGAAGTTTACTTTTATCTATATGTAGGACTTCACTAGGAGTTAAACTAACGGAAAGCAAAATAATAGGCTCATCAAGAATAAGGGTCTTATTACTTACACCAGTAAGTATCCTAATAAGCCTTTGAGATATATCCCTAAAATCATCAGCCTTAGCCCTAAAGGACTCCGCTTTCATATTATTGAAAAACCTAGAGTAATAATCACAAGTAAGCTTAACAGCATAGGAGCTGTTTACTTTTTGTGTTTTAATAATATTAATAATAAAATCATTAAATTCTACGTCTTCTAATAACTTAATGTGAGATTTAAAAACTTCTGCATCCTTCTGCCCCACCTTGATTATTGCGTCTTCATAAATATCTCTGAGCTGGCTAATTGCGGTATCACGAGCAGCCTTATATCTTGCAATCTCTCTATCTATATCTTTATCTTCTATTTTACTTCTGCTAATAATATTGTTTTCCTTAGAATGAAAATAAATCTTGCCAATAGCAATACCTTTGGATATACTTTTTCCCATATGTTTTTGCATTATATCATCCCTTTATATAATTAATAACAATTTGTATTTATCATAGCATGTTTTATTGTAAAAACAACTATCATACTTAAGGTTGGTAAAATCATATCCATGACTTGCAAGCCTTAATAACAAATCTAAATCTTCCTACAGTTATTAAAATCGCCAAATGATAAAAGACTGCTATACTCTGAATTTTCCTTGAAACATATCAGTATATAACAGTCTTTTATAATTATTTTATCTATGTTATCTATTGTTGTGTATAGTAACTAATATACTAGTATCTTATTTAACAATTCTCGAAAATGTATCATTTCCTGCTATACCATCTGTTGTCAATCCATTACTTATTTGAAATGCTTTAACTCCTTGTTCTGTCGAAACTCCAAAAATTTTATCTACTCCAGCAGATAGGGAAATATTATGAGCATGAAGACCTATCTGTAGGCAAGCAACAACTAGATTGTTATTTCCTTTCTTTTGATTGTTAGCAGAAATAGCAGTAGATGTAGCAGGACCATATACCCCATCTATGGTAAGTTTTGTTCTATAAGTACTATTTAAAGATGATTGAATAGCTTTAATTAATGCAGTTTTGCTGGCTGGTCCCCAATCTCCATCAGCAGTTATTCCTGATTTAAACAAGTTATTTAGTGCTGACTGGGCCACTTTAATATTAGAACTCAAACCACTAGATGTATAGGAACTTACATAATCTTTGTGCATATAGCCAATACCGAGACCAGTTACATTTATACGGATCCATTCTCCTACTTTTGTACCATCAACTTTAAAACTTGCTCCTTTGTTTAATGAACCTATTATCTCACCAGCTGGTGTTTTTCTAACATAAACTCCTTGCCCTGTAGAATATGCTGTTGAATTCCATGAACTGCTATTACTAGGTGAACTTGTTCCGCCAGTCAAAGCTTCAAAGGTTGCTTTTCCTGCTATACCATCTACTGAAAGCTTATTCCTTGATTGATAAGTTTTTAATCCACTTTCTGTGGACGGTCCGAAGAAATGATCAATTCCACCATTTAGAGAAATATTGTTTGCATACAAGCCAATTTGTAGCACAGCTACTACTAAGTTATTGTCACCACATTTTTGGTTATGAATAGATATTGCATTAGCTGTATTGTTACCCCATATACCATCTACAATTAAACTTGTACCATATACTTTGTTTAAAGATTTTTGTAATGCTCGGGTGTATGCAAGCTTGCTCGCAGGTCCCCATATTCCATCAACCTCAATACCTGCATCAAATGTGTTATTTAATGTCCTCTGTGCCAGCTTCACACCATCACTTCCAACACCTGTACCACTATAAGAAACATAATCCTGATGCATCCAGCCAATCCCTATTCCACTAACTTTGATTTTTACCCATTGTCCACTTTTACTACCGTCTACTTCGAATGTATTTCCTTTATTTAAAGATCCAAGTATCCTACCACCAGGAGTGGCTCTTACTCGTACACCATTGCCTGTACATGTACCAGTCCCAGTTCGTTCCCATCCAGAGTCATTTTCACTAGAACCACCTTCATTGAACCCTCCGTTGACATCTGTAACCATGCTGTAATCAGGGCGAACGAATCTGGTACTGCTTCCAATAGTACGTGTTTTTCTAAAAACACCTTCACCCTCGCTTACTATACCAGAACTATCGGAAGTATTTCCTTCTATTGTTATGATTTTCGAACTACTAGGTACACTTTCAACTAAACCCGTATGGTAAAACCTAGTGCCATTGTAGTAAAGAACAATATCTCCCCTTTTAGGTTCTTTATATAAAGAGTGTAGTTTTCCCAACCTATCACAGTTTATGAATGGATAATGTTTTAACATCTTTTCTGTAGTTTTTTGTCCAAAGGCATTCATCATACACCAAGTTACAAAACAAGCACACCATGGCTGCGTATGTTGACCTGGATCAATATCTCTCCAGTATTTTGTATAATTTCCACTTCCAGCATTTGCGGTTTTACTATCAAGGTTTGCTTTGCTTTTCTTTTCAAGGTAACCAACTTCATTCGATGCAATTTCTAATAATTTGTTTATAGCATCTTCTGAAGTAATTTTATCCGTGTTTGGTAAGTACTTTTTAAGGCTATCATATACCATCTTTTGACGAGTTGCATAAGTTCCAACTTGATTTCCAGTGTCTGATTTAGAAGCTTTATAAATATTATCAAGAGTATAGGGCGTCTTTGATTTGGCAAGTACTCTTCTAGTTGCACCATAGCCTCCCTGATGGGCAAAATTTGCACACATCATTTTTGCATCCATATCTGTAATTCCCATTTTTGCTACTTCATTTATATATACCTGAATATCCTCTACAACTAATTCATCTTGGCAAGCTCGTCCTTGTGCCGAGTCAATAATGTTAATGATACATTTTCCTTTCGCGGAACTCTTTTTAACTTGGTACTTGTCCCAGGATTTATTATCTAAATCATAAGCAATTCCTTCTGTGTCAAGGGATTTAAAGCTTGCTTGATCTTTCTCTCGGATTCGTTTCAGCAATTTCTGTGCATTAACACCCATCCATTGTGCCGCTCCAATCGTTATGGCATGCTCTATTGAAGAATTCGTATATGCTTCCACAAAAGCACGATAGTTCTTGTTGCCATATACATTACCACCAGTTTCCACTGCGTATATAATATTACGCATTATAACTTTTTCATTTTTATTCATATGATTTGCTCCTTTTCTTTTTTTGAATTTGCAAATTCAATAAAGTAAGTAGTAAGCATATCTTCATATGGAAACAAAAAGTTTAATTTTTATTTTTCATCATTATTTTTAATACTTTGTTTAACTTCGTAAAAACCAGTGCTAGATAATCCAGATATCATTCCACTAAGGACAACTTCTGAAGAACATGAACTTGATATAGTAATATTAATGACTATTCCTACTAGCATTAATGTTAATGGAATGTATCGATTTGGAAATTCTGGAAAGGCTTCTTTCAAGCTATATCCAATACATAAACACATACCCGCAGTAATAAAGTTAAGATAATCATATAAAATATTAGTATCCATTATTCCACCCCCTTCCTAAGTAAGGTAATTACAAGATAAATAGTATTCTTAAATAAAAAAAGAAACAAAAAACTCTGGAAATCATTTTCTTCCAGAGTTTTTTTAAAGCATAACCGTAATTTTTTCGGCTTATTATATTTTTAATCTTGTTTATTTTCAATCTTTTTAATCAATTCTATGTTTTTAATTTCAAAATCATTTAGATAAGTACTTGGTTTGTCGGGAAATTCTGGCGATTTATGTTTATCATACCATGTTTTATTGTAGAAATAACTAGCATACTTAGGGTTGTTAAAATCATATCCATGCCTTGCATATATTTCATTACGTGCGAATCCGAGACTATCCCGTGACAATTCAGCAATTTCTTGCTCATTTAAATATCGACTATCACTGTCGGGAAAGATGAAGGCAGAGTCAATTTTAGCACCAGTGTAAGATTCCAAACGTCCTAGTTTAGAATCTAGTTCTACACTATAATCTGCATCTGGATTTTTTTCAGTAATTTTTGTTTTAAGTATAACATAATCTCTCTCAAACTTTAGTGTACCAGTTCCTTTATTATTATAATTATCCGTAAAATCAAATTCTACAACATCCCCTTGTAATGTACCTACACAAGCTTCAGCAGTGGCGCTTTTACCATCTGTGCGATAAGGACCTCCTGCTAAGATTTCAAAATTGATTTTATTATCTGTTGCTGCTCCAAATGTAATAGAACATGGATCACCAAAGCAAAACTCATAAATAAAATATTCATAATAGCAAAGAGTTATATCCTGAGAATTTTCTCCAACCACATCGTTTGATTCAATCTTTTTAATCAATTCTATGTTTTTAATTTCAAAATCGTTTAAATATTCGTTTGGATCATTATTTGGCCCTATAAGAAAACCATGATAATCATACCATGTCTTTTTATGAAAATAACTAGCATACTTTGGGGTGTTGAAAATGTAACCATGTCTTGCAAAGATTTCATTTCGAGCAAATCCTAAATCTTCTTTGGATAAAGCGAGGAGTTCTTCTTCTTTTATATATCGTCTATCACTATCGTCAAAAATAAAAGAAGAGTCTACTTCAACATCACCGTAAGATTCTACACGAACCAACCTTGATTCTGCCTCTAAACTATAATCTGCATCTGGATTTGCTTCCTCTATAATTGTTTTTAATATAATGGCATCTCCATCAAAGCTTAATGTGCCAGTACCTGCATTATTATAATTATCTACAAAATCAAATTCAACAACTTCTCCACATAAAGTACCTACACAATTCTCAGCCGTTGGAACTTCACCATCAATTAGGTAGGGTTCTCCAACATGAATTTTAAAATTAATTTGGTCTTCTGTTGCTGAAGTAAATAAAATGGAACATGTATCTCCTGATGAAAATTCAAAGATAAAATGCTCATAATATGAAAGTTTAATATCATTTGATTCATCAGTATCTATTGTTTCTATAATCTTAGAATTATTACTTCCTTTTAACTCACTTTCTTCACATCCTGTCAAAATGAGCATAATGGTCAAGATTAAAATACTTTTCTTTATCATATACTTCCTCCTGTTTTTGAACAAAATATTATATTATATTATTTTAATCTTGTTTATTTTCAATCTTTTTAATCAATTCTATGTTTTTAATTTCGAAGTCGTTTAAATAATCTTCAGGTTTATCACTAGCATCTATTATGAGAGCATGACGATCGTACCATGTTTTTTTATGAAAGTAACTTGCATATTTGGGATTGTTAAAAAAATACCCGTATCTTGCAAAGATTTCATTACGTGCATATCCTAAATCTTCCTTTGACAGTCCAGTAAGTTCTTCTTCTTTTAAATATCGACTATTACTGTCAGGAAAAACATATGAAGAGTCTGTTTTAATATCGCCATAAGTTTCTTCACGAAATAACTTAGATTCTGCTTCTAGACTATAATCTGTGGCTGGACTCTCTTCATGGATCATTGTTTTTAATAGAATATCATCTTTATCAAATTTTAGTGTTCCAGAACCCTTGTTATTATAATTGTCTACAAAATCAAATTCAAGCACATCGCCCCGCAATGTACCTATACAATTATCAGCAATTATAACTTGGCTGGAAACATTAGATTCATACTTAGTAATTAGAATCTTGAAATTAATTTGATTTTCTGTTACTGAACCAAATGTGATTGTAGATACATCTCCATCAAAAGATGTATAGATAAAATGCTCATAATATGAAAGTTTAATATCATTTGATTCATCAGTATCTTTCAAATTGTCTATTTCTTCTTTTTTATCAACTTGTTCAGGACTATCTGGTTTTTCTGTTTCATTTATTTCTTCTGTTTCATTTGAGTCTTCTATATCATCTAGAATTAAATCTTCTTCAGATGAAGAATCATTATCTATTGTTTCTACAATCTTAGAATTATTACTTCCTTTTAACTCACTTTCTTCACATCCTGTCAAAATGAGCATAATAGTCAAGATTATAATACTTTTCTTTATCATTTACTTCCTCCCGTTTTTTGTACAATATATTACATTGTTTTACTTATAATATCAAAACAATGTTATACCTTTGTCAGAAGAATGTCAACAATTTATCATATTTATGGATTTTTTATGTGATATTATGAATTTTAAATGTTTTTTGTTTACATTTTTAGAAGTTTTTACTACTTGTCTTTCTGAAGGGAGAGATAAGTATATGGATAAATTGATGAATTTACTTAAAAATTATAAAGATAATAAAAGCGAAGAATCATTAAGTGCAATTATTGAGCAAATGAGTCCTCTAGTAAAGAAATATGCCCGCTTGACTCACTGTATGGAATATGACGATGCAATACAAGAATTATATGTTACCTTAATTGAAACACTAGAATACATTGACCCAGCACGTGGAAGGTACGAATGCCTGAGTTATATGAAATATGCCATTCAAAATAAGTATAGAAGATTATGTAGTAAAAATATAGCTAAAAATAATACAATAGCCTTATCTGAAAATTTACATTTCAAAGAAGAATGCGTAAACAATTTGGAATTCTATCTTGACTTACAAAAATATATTGATGATTTATATTTAACTAGTCCAAGGAAAAGTAATATACTTTACTTATCAGCAATTAAAAACATGTCTGACAAAGAAGTTGCTGCAAAATTAAAAATATCAAAACAATATGTTAATAGAATAAAAAAACAGTATATATCAGTTTTTCTACATAATTATAAAAGTTAAAGAAATCCATTCTTAATATACATACAATTTATGTGTTTAGTGTGATATGCAATCATATTATTTGCATATAATTAATAAATGAAGTCATTATGAAAAGGTATTAATATGAGAAACATTAGCGTTGACTTACACCCCTTAATAACTATTCTAAACCTTCCTACAGTTATTAAGACCGCCTATCTTCCTGGGGATACTGATGAGAGATTGTTTATTGCAACTCAAGTAGGTGAAATATATTATCTTGGAAATGGAACTGTTGAACCTTTTTTGAATATCACAGATCAAGTTATTGAACTAGGAAAAGAAAGTGGCGGTTATGATGAGCGTGGACTTCTAGGCCTAGCCTTTCATCCAAACTTCCATAATAACGGACTATTTTACATACATTACTCACATAAATGAAAGAAAAAACAAACATTTAAATGAGAAAGAAAGATATCAAATTGAAGGATATCTTAAAGACGAGAAAAAGGCCTGGCAAATAGCCGAACTACTTGGAAGAAGCGAGAGAACCATTCAGCGTGAAATAAAGAGAGGTACAGTAACACTGCTTGATTCACATTTGAGGGAATATGAGCTGTATTGTGCAGATACTGCACAGCGTAAATATTACGAAAAGGCTGCAAATAAAGGAAGAAATTACAAAATCGGAAATGATCATGAATTTGTTGAACATATTGAACGAATGATTATAGATGAAAAGTATTCACCAGATGCCGTTATTGGAAGATTAAAACTAGAAGGCAGTCCTTTTAAAACCTCTATCTGTACAAAAACATTATATAATTATATCGATGCAGGGCTGTTTTTGCGTTTATCCAATAAGGATCTTCCAGTGAAGAAAAAAGGGAAGAAACGTACTTATAGAAAGACAAGAGTAGCATTAAAGAATCTGAAAGGAACTAGCATAGAAGAACGTCCAAAAGAAATTGAAAGCAGGAGTGAATATGGTCACTGGGAAATGGATTGTGTGGTTGGAGGACAGAAAAAGGGCAAATCAGTATTACTTGTTCTGAGTGAGAGAAAAAGTCGTGAAGAGATTATATTTAAAATGACTGGAAAAACTCAGGAATGTGTTAAAAAGGCGATAGACAGCCTAGAAATGAAATTAGGCTATATCAAGTTTACTGAAACATTTAAAACGATAACAGTGGATAATGGAAGTGAGTTTCTTGACTTTAAGGGAATTGAAACATCAATTAAGAGAAAAGTAAAAACAAGAACCAAAGTGTTCTATGCCCATCCATTCAGCTCTTGGGAACGTGGTACAAATGAGAATACGAACAAACTAATAAGACGCTTTATACCAAAGGGAAGTAGTATAGATGATATTTCCTTATCCATGATAAAATATATAGAAAATTGGATAAATAATTATCCTAGAAGAATATTTGGATACCGAACAGCAAATGAAGTAAAAGTAGCGTAAAAGATAATATTATACAATGAGAATTACCAAATGTTTACACGACACTTAAACTTGCAATCTTTAAAAAATATCTAAACATGATATTAATGTTGACATAAAAAAATTTCCTTTTTAGTTTAAATCATAGTAAGCGTATAACAATCTCACGGATTTAAAAGTATCAAAAATCATGGGATAATAACTCTAGAAAGTACTTTTAATGTTGGCAACACACTTTGTCAACATTAGAACAGTACCCTATAACTATACAATACATCTATTATTAGCCCCTTACAAATCTTATTTTTATTCTTGCCAGAAAAGAGAATTCTATTTCACAAAAGCACAGATTGTTTTACTCTACCCTTTTTTGTTCTATAACATCATACTTTCATCTTCTTGCGGAATACGTAAACTGCTCCAATACTAATAACAACGCCATAGCCAAGCACCCACCACGCATGTGGCAGCATATCTGCATATTGACCGTTCATCCCTGCTCTCCCCATTTCTACCGCATGGAAAAATGGAAGTGCATAAGCAATCTTTTCAAACATTCCGCCGACTAACTCCACGCTGAACCATGCTCCTGAAAACAACGCGGTCACATTCGTCAGTAAAGCACCACAAATACCGCCGACTGCCTTTTCACTAAAAAGGCTACCGAGTAAAAGTCCAGAACTAATAAAAACGAGTCCGATTGGCAAGATAAAAATAATTGTTAGAATGATAGAAAAACTGAATCTCATGCCTAAAAACATAGCTGAAACAAAACAAAGGATTGTTTGTAAGAGTGCCATTGGAACGAGCGGTAGTGTATATCCTAGTATGAAATCCTTTGCCTTCATTGGCGTTGTAAAGAGCCTCGTTAAAAATTCACTCGTCCGATCTTTGGCAACGATTTGCCCAGCGAATAAAGCCATGAAGGACAAGCCAAATACAGCAACTCCTGGTGTTAGCATGTCGATGTTAAAAATATCCACCGGTACATTTCTATTAATTAACGTTAATAAAACAAGTAAGACAATCGGGAACACTAAACCGAAGAACAAAGAAATTGGATCTCGTATGATTTCTTTTAATGTACGATAACTAAACATCAATGTTTTCATCGTTTATTACCTCCTTAACCGAATTAATAAAGGCATCTTCAAGTGAAGAAGTCTGTGTTTGAGCCATTAATTCATCTACTGTTCCTAATGCACTTACCTTCCCTTTTTGCAAAATACATATTCGATCCGACAAGTTCTCAGCTTCTTCTAAATAATGTGTTGTTAATATGATAGTAACTTTATTTTTTAAGTCCTTTATAACTTGCCAAAGTTCTCGTCTTGCAAGGACATCAAGACCTATAGTCGGTTCATCAAGAAATAATATATCTGGTTCACTGACTAAAGCCATGGCAATACTCAATCGACGCTGCCAACCACCTGATAATTCCTTACTTCTTTTTTTACTATAAGGTTCTAAGGAAAAGATATCCATCATTTCGTTCACTTTTCCCTTTCTTTCTTTTTTAGTAAAACCATTAAGACCTGCCAAAAGTTCTAGATTTTCGTAAACAGTTAAATTAAAAGCAATTGCTGTTTCTTGAGGAGATACGGCAATGACTTTTTTTACCTTGCCAGTCTCTTTTATGAGATTATATCCTAAAATAAGCCCTTCACCACTCGTAGGCTTGACTAGACCGCAGAGCATTTTAATCAGCGTCGATTTTCCAGCACCATTCATACCTAGTACTGTATATACTTCTCCTTTATTTACTATAATGGAAACTTCATCAACGGCTTTTATTTCACCATATGCCTTTGTAATATTCCGCGTCTCTATCGCAATCATTCCTCTTCCTCCTTATTCACAAGAACATTAGGAGGGAAAAATCCTTGCATATAGCTTTGAGGAATGATTGCCAATCCCCGCTCCTCATCACCAACAATAATTATAGTATCGCCCGCTTCAATATGAAAAAGTTCACGTGCTTTTTTTGGAATAACAATTTGTCCTCTTTCTCCCACTGTTGCAGCCCCAAATACGTGTTTACCTTTCGGAGGAACTCCCAGACCTGCTTCTTCTTCATTATAGTTCACCAAATCATCTAAGGTAACATCATACAATTCCGCTAGCTTCACGCAGAGACTTATATCTGGCGTAGAATCTCCCCTCTCCCACTTTGCAATAACTTGGCGGGAAACATCCAATTTTTCCGCCAGCATTTCTTGTGTATATTGATGTTGATTTCTAAGTCGTTTTAAATTCATATATATCATATTTTTCACACCTCCTCTTCAAGGATAACAGATGAATCCATCTTATTCTATATATAAAACATAACATCCATGTGATGATTTGTATAACCCAACATTTTCATATAATGAATAATTTAGCGAGATAAGGTAATGTTTTTACTTTTTAATTTCTTTCTTGATTGTGACCGATTAAAATTCGAACAACATTAAATTTAGGTCTTTGTGACCCGCTACTTCAAAACTTTAATATAAATGAGAAACTGACTTTTTTCCCCTATATTTTGTTATTAAGATTAAAATGCAATATAAGGCACTCTGCTATTGAGCCCTTACTGATCAGCTATCAAAATCTACATCAGCAGCCTTTCTGACTATCTTCTTTATTTTATTCATAGGAAAAGGAACATCCCCTTCCTTGAAATACTCTATCTTTACAACCTTTACCATAGCTAGATGATCA
>DUUR01000278.1 GCA_012841425.1 Bacteroidales bacterium
TATAAACAAGATCCGTTTCTCCAATTAGATCGCGGTGCACCGAGTCTATTCGTTTGCCAACAGATGTAGTACTTATTACCGACTCAATATTAACTTGATTGTGGCGAAGTAATATTCTAAGCAGTTCTCCTGCCGTATATCCTGTACCACCAACTATGCTTACATTAATCATTATCGTGAATTGTATAATATATTTTTAGCGGATTGGCTGTTACTTTAGTGAATCCTACAACATCATCGCCAGTAAACGATTTATTGCTCTCTCCATATTCTCCAAACTTAGAGTTCATCAGATCATATTCACTTGAGCATCCTAAAACTGCAAAATGATAAGGACGAAGTTCAACTTCAACCTCTCCCGAGACAAATTTTTGAGTATCATCAAGGAATGTTTCAATATTTCTCATAACCGGCTCAAGATATTGAGCTTCATGCATGAGCTGCCCATACCAATTTGATAATTGATCTTTCCAGTAGAGTTGATTTTTGGTAAGTACATGTTTTTCTATAAGATGGTGGGCTTTAACTATTATTAGTGGAGCGGGTGCTTCAAAAGCAACTCTACCTTTTGTGCCAATAATTGTATCACCAACATGCACATCTCTGCCTATACCATACTTTGATGCAGTCTCATGCAATTTATGAATAAGATCTACGGGAGACATCTTTACATCATTAAGAGATGTGGGCTCTCCTTTTTCAAAGCCAATTTTAATTCGCTCAGGATCATGCTTAACAACTTGCGAAGGATATGCTTCTTCTGGTAATACGCCAGATGACTTTAGAGTTTCAACACCACCAACACTCGTGCCCCATAATCCTTGGTTTATTGAGTATTTTGATTTTTCCCACGAGAAATCAAAACCATTTTCTTTGAGATAGTCAATTTCCTGCTGGCGTGACAGGCTTAGCTCACGTATTGGAGCAATGATTTGAACATCAGGTGCTAGTACTTCGAAAACTAAGTCGAACCTTATCTGGTCGTTACCAGCACCAGTGCTACCGTGAGCAACAAAGTCTGCGCCTACTTTTTTTACATGATCAACTATTGCCATTGCTTGAAAAAAGCGCTCGGAGCTGACAGAGAGAGGGTAGGTGTTGTTTTTTAGAATATTGCCATAAATAAGGTATTTAATACCCTTTGAATAGTAATCTTCAACAGCATTTATGCTTGTATGAGACGTAGAACCTAGCTTAATTGCACGTTCTTCAATTAAAGCCGCTTCCTTTTCTGAGAAACCACCAGTATTTACTATTACTGTATGAACTTCAAGTCCCTTTTCATTAATTAAATATGGTACACAGAACGATGTGTCGAGACCACCACTAAATGCTAAAACTACTTTCTGTTTCATTTCTTTATTTTATTTTTTTTTCTTACTTTAATTACCGGTTTTACAACTTTTTTAGCGAATGCGCTTGGTTTGTGAACAGGTTGATCTTTTGCGTCATATAGCAAACCTGTGCAAAGACACATTTTAAAATTATTCCTTTGAAGGATATCATAATTTCTACACTCTTTACATCCATTCCAGAACTCTTCATCATCTGTTAACTCAGAAAAAGTTACTGGTTTAAAACCAAGCTCAGTGTTCATTCTCATAACCGCCAAGCCAGTGGTTATACTAAATATCTTAGCATTTGGATAAAGTTTCCTTGAGAGTTCAAAAATATTACGTTTAATCTTTTTAGCAAGACCTTGATTACGATAGTTTGGATGAACTATCAACCCAGAGTTAGCCACAAATCTTTTATGACTGAATGTCTCTATATAAGAAAACCCCACGAGTTTGTCGCCGTCTAGTGCAATGACAGCTTTACCTGAATTCATTTTTTCTGCTATATATTCTGCACTACGTTTGGCAATACCCGTGCCACGCGCCTGTGCAGACTCGTAAATTAAATCGCAGATTTCTTGTGCATAACCTATATAACTGCTGTTCGCTATATGAATTTCTACATTCATTATAATAAAAAAATAAGATTGTTGTTGAAAGGATGAAAAAAGCCAGACGGCCTATAAGAAAGAGAGAGAGGATACAGTCTGTTTACTGACTGTATATTAAATTCAAGAGCATCGTCGGACAATACCAACCGCTTTGATAAGGAGTATATATGATATAATTTTATTCATCTAGCAGCAAAAGTATGCATAATATTTTAATTTCACATAGTAATTTGAAATAAATCTCACTTACAGTTGTGAAACAGAGCATTTTGTTAATAAAAATCGTTATAAATGTGAAAGTGTCATAAATTCATTGTCTTTTTGGTACATTTTTCATATTTTTGTTTTAAGGGTCGTGTTTATTAAACATCTATAACCATACTACGGATTTCAATAATGCCCTTCATTTTCAATCTTAAAAACATATTTTAGTTATGGAAGAAATAAAGTACAGAAATTATATACTCAGAAATTATAATGATCTCCCACAAATGAAAAATCTTTCTGAAGAGGAAAGAGAAGCCATTGGAGTAGTTGGTCAGGTTTTACCTTTTAAGGCAAACAATTATGTTGTAGAGCAACTTATAGATTGGAATAATATCCCCAATGATCCTATATATACTCTTACATTTCCAAGAAAGGAAATGATTTCAAAGGCCAATTACAAAGAGGTTAAAAAGCTTATTGATGCTAATGATGATGCCGGATTAAAACAGAAGGTATTTGATATTAGAATGAGCCTAAACCCCAATCCTGCAGGACAAGAGACTAACGTTCCTAAGGTAGACGGCATAAAACTTCATGGCATGCAGCATAAGTATAGGGAAACGGTGTTGTTTTTTCCAAGTCAGGGACAAACTTGTCATGCATATTGCACATTTTGTTTTAGATGGCCCCAGTTTGCGGGTATGAATGATTTGAAATTCGCCATGAAAGAAGCCGACTTGCTTCATAGGTATTTATTAAAACACCGAAAAGTGACAGACGTGTTATTTACAGGTGGAGATCCACTCACCGCAAAAACAAATGTCATGGCTAGATATATTGAACCCCTGCTTACAAAAGAGTTTGATCATATAAAGAATATTAGGATTGGTTCTAAAACTTTGTCATACTGGCCGTATCGTTTTCTTACCGATAAAGACGCCGATGATTTAATGGTGCTTTTTGAGAAAGTGAAAAAAGCAGGTAAGCATTTGGCATTTCAAGCTCACTTTAATCATCCTGTTGAGCTCTCTACAGATGCTGTAAAACAGGCTATTAGTAGAATTCAAAATACTGGTGCGCAAATACGAACACAATCGCCACTTCTAAGACACATAAATGATGACCATAAGGTTTGGTCTGCAATGTGGGAAGAGCAGGTTTCACAAGGGCTTATACCATATTATATGTTTGTAGCACGAGATACAGGCTCAAAGGAGTTTTTTGATGTGCCACTAGAAAAAGCATGGAATATTTTCAGAAAAGCATACAGGAGTGTTAGTGGAATTTGTCGTACTGTTAGAGGACCAAGTATGAGTGCAAATCCAGGGAAAGTTCAGATTCTTGGAGTAACTGAAGTGCAAGGAGAGAAGGTTTTTGTTCTTAGATTTATACAGTGTCGTAATCCAGATTTAATTGACATCCCATTCTTTGCAAAGTATGACAAGAAAGCTACTTGGTTGGATGAGTTAGTTCCTGCATTTGGAGAAAAGGAGTTTTTCTATGAGAAAAACAACTTGCTAGGTAAGAAAGGAAGAGATTTAGATTTTATCTGGGAATAGTGGAAAGAATTGTAATTGTAACTTATTTATCAACAAAAAACAGAACGTTTTAAATTATTAACACAAAAATATCTGATTTATTACTTATTTTGTCGCTCAGTCTAGCGGATTTTTTAGGAAAGCTATTATAAACCGAAAGTAATGTGACTGAAAAATGACTAGTATGGGTAGAATTATTGCTTTGGCAAATCAAAAAGGGGGAGTTGGGAAAACAACCACAACAATTAATCTAGCGGCATCATTGGCTGCTTTAGACAAAAAAGTGCTTGTGGTTGATGCAGACCCCCAAGCAAATGCTTCTTCAGGTCTTGGGGTGGATATTAAAAGTGCAGGTAGCACAATTTATGAAGGTTTGATTGGCAAAAGTACATCTCAAGATGCAATTAAACATACACCCTTTGAAAATATTGACATTATACCATCTCACATAAATTTAGTTGGCGCAGAAGTTGAGATGGTGCAGATGGATAATAGAGAGAAAAGATTACGTGATTTACTTTTGCCACAGAAAGAAAATTATGATTATATATTAATCGATTGTTCACCCTCTTTAGGTATTATAACTGTGAATGCGTTAACTGCTGCCGACTCTGTTTTGATTCCGGTGCAGTGCGAATATTTTGCTCTTGAGGGTTTGAGTAAGCTCCTTAATACTATTAAGATTATCAAATCTAAATTAAATAAGATACTAGAAATTGAAGGTTTTGTATTAACGATGTATGATTCGCGCCTTCGATTGCATAATCAAATTTACGAAGAAGTAAAACATCACTTTAAAGAATTGGTTTTCACAACAGTGATTCAAAGGAATGTCACTTTGAGTGAGTCGCAGAGCTTTGCGCAACCAGCACTTATGTATGATGCTGGATCTAGAGGCGCAATAAATTACCTTCAACTAGCAAAGGAGCTTTTAGAAAAAAAATCCTAACTTTGTAATTCTCACCGAACCAAAAAGATTATGGCAAAAAAGAATGCATTGGGAAGAGGATTAGATGCACTGATCACATTTAATGACAGTGATACACAAGGCTCTTCCTCAATTAATGAAGTTGAACTTAGTAAAATTGTACCAAATCCAGATCAGCCTAGAAGAACATTTGATGAGGAGGCTCTTCAGGAATTATCGGCCTCAATTATGTCAATTGGATTGGTTCAACCAATAACTCTACGAAAACTTAACGATGAGTCATACGAGATAATTGCAGGTGAACGTCGGTTTCGCGCCTCACAGATGGCAGGATTGAAGTCAATACCTGCATATATTAAAACTGTAGATGATGACGAGACTATGGAGATGGCGTTGATAGAAAATATTCAACGTGAAGACTTGAACTCCATAGAGATAGCACTTGCTTACCAAAAATTGATAAGTTCGCTCTCTCTTACACAAGAGCAGTTGAGTGAGAGAGTTGGAAAAAAAAGAGCTACAGTGGCAAATTATCTCAGACTTTTAAAACTTCCTGCAGAGGTGCAGATGGGCGTAAAGGATAAAAAGATTGATATGGGTCATGCTCGTGCACTTGTTACAATGAACGACCCAGTTGCGCAGCTTTCACTTTACAATTTGATTCTTCAAGAAGGTTTATCGGTAAGAAATGTAGAAACAATTGTAAGAGAAATTGGCGAAGGAAAACCTATTAATGAGTTGCTAAACTCAAAACAAGGTAAGGCTAATTCTAATAAACAGACATCAAAAGAAAAATTACCTAACGATTTTGAAGAGTTGAAAAAACATCTGTCTTCATATTTTAATACTGATGTTCAGTTCAATTACAATAAAAAAGGAAAGGGAAAGATAACTATACCATTTAACTCTTCGGAGGAGTTGGAGCGACTTATTGTGATGTTTGATAAAATGAAACTGGCGGATAAATAATTACTTAGTATAATTGCACTATTGTTATGGTTAGAATAGTTGGTGTGTTTATTTGTCTGTTGATATTTTCTTCTTCTCAACTCGAAGGACAGGTTGCCCAACCTCAGCAATCTAATCAAGATGTGAGGATAACTGAAAACGACACCGTAATTATAAATAAAGCAGAAACTTCTATAGAAAACGGATCTACATTAGAACAAAGGGCTGATAGTATTATTCGTTTCACTTCGTCCGATTCTTTTACTGCACCATCATATATGTTTAAGCCATCTCCTAGAAAGGCAGTTATGTATTCTGCAATTTTTCCAGGTTTAGGACAAGTATATA
The DNA here is from genome assembly GCA_012841425.1 of Bacteroidales bacterium. Classification (GTDB taxonomy): domain Bacteria; phylum Bacteroidota; class Bacteroidia; order Bacteroidales; family Dysgonomonadaceae; genus Proteiniphilum. Next base: position 5,918 of record DUUR01000278.1, read on the forward strand.
ATCGTCAGTACTGGAAATTACCAATATTATATAGTGGTTTTGTTGGTTTTACGTATGCAATAACTTGGAATAATGGTTATTATAGAGACTATCTTGGAGGATATCAAGATATAATGGATACCAATCCAAACACCAACAGATGGCACAATATGCTACCATATGGCATGGATGTGGAATCGGTTGACACTGAGTGGTTTGCAGATGTGTTAAAACAGAGAAAAGATTATTATAGATATTATAGAGATTTAAGTATAATAGGAACAGTTGCTCTTTATTTGCTGGCAATTGTTGATGCTTATGTGGATTCACAGCTGTATGATTTTGATATGAGTCCCGATCTATCTATGAGAATTAGTCCCACTCTTTTAAAAGAAGAAAGGACTAATTATATTGGGAATTCTTACGGATTACAATGGAGCATTAGTTTCTAGAATTAGTTAAGATCTTATGGTTAGAAATATTTTAATTACAACGATTTTCCTTTTAGGCAGTTTTGTTTCATTAGCCAAGACAAACCTAGTATTGGCTAACGCCTTAACTTCAGATTCAGTTAATCAACGCGTAAATGTTAAAACTCAAACAACTTTAAAAGACTCCTTAACTGACAATTCAATTATATATCCCGAGAGTATGAGCGAAAAGTTGTCAGATTTGATAGAAGCATGGCAACTTGATCTGTCCAACAACGACTTGGAGTGTATAAGAGGTCAGAATGTAATCTTCCACGATACTGTGTATGCCAACAGGTTATATAATATGCCAACAGTAATGGAATTGTCATATAATCAAGTGGTGAAATCTTATATCGAGATGTACTCTACGCGTAGGAGAGAACAAGTGAGTTATATGTTAGCATTAGGAGATTACTATTTTCCAATGTTTGAAGAGGCTCTAGATAGACATGGATTGCCTCTTGAGTTAAAGTACTTGCCAGTTATAGAGTCAGCGTTAAATCCAATTGCAGTTTCGCGTGCCGGAGCTACAGGCTTGTGGCAGTTTATGCTTAGAACTGGCAAGAGCTATGGTTTGGAGGTTAATAGTTTGGTTGATGAGCGGCGTGATCCATATAAGTCTACCGAGGCAGCAGTAAAATACCTTAAAGATCTATATACAATTTATGGCGATTGGAACTTAGTAATTGCTGCATATAATTGTGGCCCTGGTAATGTTAATAAGGCTATAGCACGAAGTGGAGGTAAACGCGATTACTGGGAAATATACTATCGTCTTCCCAAGGAAACACGTGGATATGTCCCGGCTTTTATAGCCGCAAACTATATAATGAATCACTTTACCGATCATAATATTTGTCCTGCTCACACCTACGATAATTCTTTAACCCTTGATACAATTCATGTGAGTGAACAGATTCATCTTGAACAGATTTCTGGTGTTCTGAATATTCCTTTAAGCGAGATTAAAAGATTAAATCCACAATTTAAGAGTGATAGAATCCCAGGGAATGTTAAACCATATGCACTAGTACTCCCTAGTGATAAAATGTTTGCCTACATAGATAGAAATGACTCGATTATAAATTATAATAGGAATAGTTATTTTACTCACCGTACATATACTGATGGTTATATGGATGGGACACATTCTCTTAGCGATGGAAATTCCATAAATGTATACTACAGCGTAAGGAGGGGCGATAACCTTTCAACTATTGCTAGAAGAAACGGTGCAACTATATCTCTTTTAAAATCGTGGAATAATTTAAAATCAGATAGATTAAGTATTGGTACAAGATTAATTGTTGGTAAAAAAGCAGCTCCTGCTCAGGAAACAGCTAGTCAGGTAACATTAGCGCAAGCAGGAAGTGAAGGGAACAATAGAACTGTAAACACGTATTATAGAGTAAAAAAAGGCGATACTTTAGGCGATATAGCTAAGAGAAATAGTATTAATTTAACTCAATTGCGTTCATGGAATGGATTGAAATCGTCGCGAATAAATATTGGCGATCAACTTATTGTGAAGCAAGAAGTAGTACATGAGCCTATTGCTGACAATAATGAAAGGGAAGGAGATGTTATTACCTCTGAAGTATTAGATGAAAAGATATCTCCTGTAACCTCTGAGGAAGGGAGTAATATTATTTCGGAATATTTAAAGGAGCAAATGAGTAAATCGGCAGAATCAAGAATAGACTCGGTTATAGATAATGATGCCGAAGAATTATAAATTAGTGATTAATACAGAAGAACTTTGTTGCGACCAATAGTTCCGTTTGCTGTTTTTACTTTTACTATATATACTCCTTTTGGCATATGAGCAGCTGAGATAGAAGCTCTATTTATACTTTTGTCTGCTCTTTCTTGGTAAAGTTTTTGTCCCGAAGCATAATACAATTCCCATTCAAGAAGTTCATCTTCCGATTCAATAAATACTCTTTTTACTTCACTTGAGTAATAGACCGAGATAGTTGTTTTTTTTGTACCATGATCACTTTTTACTGTAGCATCACCAATTCCATAAGCAGCAATAAAAAGAGATGTGTTTATTGGGTTCTCGATGTTCTCTGACGATCTGACCCAACCTTGAGTCCCCCTCATCCAAGCTGTTGATTCAATGCCAGAACCTAGTTTACGTGGGTCTGTGTTTAATGCAGAGAAGCCGTTTGGAATTCCATTTCTCTCGGAATATGAAATGTAGAATCTGCCTGATAGGGTAATAGGATTTTCGAATTCTATATAATTCTCAATATTATGCCTCATATCGCGATCACCATAAATAAAACCCGTACCATTGTAATACCTATAACTATAATTGTAAGGCAACTCGTAAATTAAGCTTTCAGGTCCTTTTTCACCTGAGTACACCCTTATCTTTATTTGCATCCCATCAATATTATTAACTGCAGGTGATGAAACAAACACTCCATGAATTTTCACATTTTCTTTGCTATAGAACTCTTCAGCATATTCAGAGTACCCATAAGTATTGTTAGTAGCAAGCATAGGCACTGAGTTGAAATATGATTCGGTGGGTTTTTCTTCTATTTTATAATTATGACTTTTTGTAAATACTTCTCCAGAATATGGGTTAAAACCATTTAGTTGAAGCGTTCCAGTATCTTCAGGATCTAAATAATATTTTATAGGATTAGGGTTTTCGAGTGAGCCTTCAACATTCCAAAATTTATTAAGTGATGCATAAATATCTGGTCCTCGAGGGGAAGAACAAAATGATTCACCTCCAGTTAAACTGCCAACTATACGTTTTTCCCTGTCGAGGAGGGGGGAGCCCGATGAACCACCTTCTGTTGCAGCTATTTCCCAGTGCCTTACAACCCAAAATGAACCTGGCTCCATATTATATCTAGGGTTGTCGAATGAGCCTACACCTAAATTATCTTCTTCAATAGCTACTTTTTTTATACCTCCATTTGGATGATGTATTCCATGAAATGGGGCAGAAAGTGCAGAGTTTGCATTCCACCCCAGATAGAATGGGTGATATTCTTTTGGAGGAGTCTGTTTAAATTTAAGTAGTGAAATGTCGTGCCTTTCACTTATCAAAACTGAATCTGCAGATGCCATTGTCATTTGCAATGGACCTCTAATATCTGTAGAACAAACTGGAGACTCGTAGTTGAAGAAAGCAACTATGTTTCCAGCCACCATATTATATTTTCTATTATTTAGAAATTTACTATCATAATCATTGTTTAGGCAGTGAGTAGCAGTGAGCAGATATGGCGTTCCATCTTCTGAGCTATTATTTACCAATGATCCAGTACAGTATGTGGTGCCATTTATTATTAACGCAACAACTCCACTGCCTGGTTCAATATCTTCAGGGTAACAAATTAGGTTAGGATGACAAGATTGAGCAGGATCTCGAGGTTCAGAAGCCCTAAAAATACCGACGAAATCGTGATTAACTTCTCCAATCTCTAGCTCGCCTTCATTGGTTATATTATTAGGAAGATGGTATTCAACAATAATTTCGTCTCCTCCAATGGGCTGTACTGGCAGGAGGTTAAGGTCGCTATTATTTTCGGATGTATAAGAACCTAGAACCTCTGTTTGATCTGAGTTGTAAACAAACACTTTTGCACCCTCCGCAAGTCTGAATTTAGAAAATAATATATTTATGGAATAGGCACCTCGAGATCTAATGCCAACTCTCCAAACTTTGGTGTTGCCATAATTGAATGTTATGCCTGAGTTATCGGGGCGAAGATGCACATCAAATTTATGAGCAAACTCAAGACTTTTGAAATCCGACTTCTCTTGTTGAGATCGCCATAGCGCAGCTTGATCGTCAAACTTAGGCATTTCTACGAATAGCTCTTGGGAAGAACTAAATAGTCTTGTGCTTGCATCTGCTGAAAGAGGGAGGGGTTTGCCACCGTAGCTAATCTGCCCCGTTATGGATAGAGAAAGGATATAAAAAAATAATAACAGACAAAGTTCTCGTTTCATCAACAGAAAGGATTAGTATTTAATATGTTTCTGCAAATGTAAGGTTTTTTAAGAAATAGTGGTAATTTTGTATAGGATAAATGATAATGTTATGATTAAATTGAAAGATCTGCTGGACGAAAAAGTCGCATATTATAATAACCCTTCGTTCATTGAAAATGATCCAATATCCATTCCTCACCAGTTTGCATTAAAACAAGATAGGGAGATTATGGGATTTTTTGCATCAATACTTGCATGGGGTCAAAGAAAAACTATTATAAATAAATGCAATGACCTTAAGAACAGGTTTGGAAATGAACCCTATAGATTTATTAAAGATCACAGTGAAGAAGATTTAAAAGCTATGATTGGATTTAAACATAGAACTTTTAATGATGTTGACTTACTTTATTTTGTAGATTATTTTAAACGATTCTATGAGGAATATGAAACATTAGAAGATGCATTTCTGCAAAATGGCAGTTTTAATTCAATGGAGGAAACACTTATCAAATTTGAGGTTAATTTTTTTAATCATCCCAATGCTCCAGCTCGTACACGTAAACATGTAGCTACACCTATGAGAAATTCAGCATGTAAGCGCTTGAATATGTTTTTGAGATGGATGGTAAGGAGTGACGATAATGGTGTTGATTTTGGATTATGGAAGAGAATCCCAAAAAGTGAGCTTATTTGCCCTATAGATGTTCATGTTGATAGAACAGCAAGAAAGCTTGGGTTAATTACTAGAAAACAAACCGACTGGAAAACTGCTGTTGAGCTTACAGATAATTTAAGGATATTAGATAAGGATGACCCTGTTAAATATGATTTTGCACTATTTGGACTATCTATTGACCCTATTTAATTGGTGTTGTTAACAGAGAGTGATAAAACTCACTCATCACCTTCATAGTCTCACGCATTTAATAGGTGTTGTTAATAGTGAGTTATTTGTTTTTTCTAAACAATATATTGTTATTAGAGTTCTCAGTAGTTGTGATACGAGGTTCAGCTACTGAGCCTTTAATGTAGTCATGTCTGTACATGTTTAACAACAAGAGAAACATTGAAAGCAAGAGAGGACCGAATATTATACCCCAAAATCCAAAAATGGCAAGTCCCATCAATACTCCAAAAAATGTAATTAGCGGATGTATGTTTGCCAATCTTTTTTGAAGCATAAAACGTAATATTGCATCAGATCCTCCAATTATTAGAAGTCCATATGACAAAAGAATAATGCCTCTGACTATATCACCATTAAGTAGTGCCGAAATTCCTATAGGCACCCAAACAAGTGACGTTCCTACAACTGGTATAACTGTGGTAAATGCAACTAGAACAGCAAAAACAAGAGGGGAGCTAACTCCCATAGATAAATAGCCTATATAGGCCAATATACCTTGTGTTAGGGCTACCACAGGTATTCCAACTGTGTTTGAAAGAATTATTAACTTTGTCTCTTGACGAAGAATTGCTTTGTTATTTTTACTAAAAGGTAAAATCTCGAGTATAACATTCTCAAAATGACCGTAGCTAACTAGCATAAAGTACAAAACGAAGATTGCTATTATACTATTTATTACCATTGAGCTTAATCCTGATACAATAGATTGCATAATAGTGCTTCCTGCTTGTGGTAAAAATGATAGGTTTTGAGGTGTAAAAACTTCTATTCCAAACCTGTTTTCAATTAAAATAGCAAAATCGTCTATTGCCATTGTTATTTTTGCAGGGTCTAAGTTTATACCTGATATTGTATCTGCCACCAGAAATCCTATTCCTGTTAGCGGAATAAGGATGAAGATTATTGAAGCAAGGACTATTATTGAGGCACTTAATCCTCTACTCCAATTGAGCTTTTCTGTTAATTGTATCATTTGCCCTTTTAAAAGAGAATACATGGCAACAGCAGCTAAAAAACCCCCGAGGTAGTATCTTAATTCTCTAAATATAATCAATCCTAATAATAGAATAGAAATTATCAGAGCTGTACGATAATTTGTTTTTTTATGGGCATTAATCTCCTCCATACTCCATGAGATAGGCCTTTATGAAATCATCTATTTCCCCATCCATAACACCATTAACATCTGATGTTTGATAATTAGTTCTGTGGTCTTTTACTCTTCTGTCGTCGAAAACATAACTCCTGATTTGTGACCCCCATTCTATTTTCTTTTTACCTGCTTCAATTGCAGCTTGTGCGGCTCTCCTTTTATCGAGTTCAATCTCGTATAGTTGTGATTTAAGCAATCTGATTGCATTTTCGCGATTGCCCATTTGAGAACGGCTTTCTGTGTTTTCTATTACAATTTCTTGTTCTGCTCCAGTATCGGGGTCTTTATATGTATAATGTAGCCTCACACCTGTTTCTACTTTATTGACATTCTGACCTCCAGCACCCGAAGAACGAAATGTGTCCCAACTGATATCTGAAGTATTTACATCGATATCAATAGAATCATCTACTAAAGGAACAACAAATACTGAAGCAAATGATGTCATTCTTTTGCCTTGCGCATTAAATGGAGAAACCCTTACAAGCCTATGAACTCCATTCTCACTTTTAAGAAAGCCATATGCTAAATCGCCTTCAACCTGAATTGTTGCAGTTTTAATACCTGCATCATCTCCATCTTGCCAGTTTGAAATGGTTGTTTTGTAGTTTTTGTTCTCACACCAACGCTGGTACATTCTAAAAAGCATTGATGCCCAGTCTTGGCTCTCAGTACCTCCAGCACCAGCATTCACTTTAAGAACGGCGCCAAGTTTATCTTCTTCGCGGCGAAGCATATTCTTGAGTTCAAGATCCTCAAGAAGTTTAATTGCAATATTATATTGCCTGTCTACTTCCTCTTCTGAAATAATATCTTCTTTAACAAAATCAAAAGCTAATTCTAGCTCTTCTGAAGCCGACTTTACTTTATTATATGAGTTAACCCAAAACTTCAATTCTCTTATTATCTTCATCTGCGCTTCGGCAGATTCAGCGTTGTTCCAGAATTCGGGTGATTGGGTACGAAGCTCTTCTTCTTCTAATTGGATAGTCTTTGAATCGATGTCAAAGATACCCCCTCAGCGCGGACTCGCGCTCCAGCACATCTTTAAGCTGGTCTGCAGTAATCATAATTGTTTGTTTTAATATTTGATTAGCAAAAATAGATAAAAGATATGGAATATGGATTATGATTTATATATTAGTTGCTCTTACTGTTTGACAACTTGAAGCTTATCTCCAGTTTTTAAAACACCCTCTAATTGTGGATTCCAAGAAATTAGATCTTCTACCGTGCAATCATATTGTTTCGATATCGAGTATAGCGTCTCACCCATTTTAACAGTATGAATTTTTATAGGGGCAGGTATAATAATAGTATCGTCTCTTAAAATAATGTCAGTGTTTAGTTGTATAGAGTTTTCTCTTTTCTCTTTTTTCTCTTTTTTGGAACTGTTACCTGTGTTAATTTTTAAATCGTAATTTACGTTATACTCTGATATTCCATTAGATTCATCTTGAATATTTATTAAAGTAGGGGATGGAGGATTAGGTTCAGGATTAATAGTTTTTTGAGTGCTATAACTGTTTTCGTTGATTTTTCTTCTCTCTATAACTCTTCCTCCTCGCAAATATCTGGATGAATAGTAAGGTTCTGTAGAGGATGATATAATCACTCCACTGGTGGTGGATGAATGAATGAATTTGAAATTATTACCAGGATTTATTTCAGTAACAATGCCAACATGCCCTACATGTCCATTCCTGCGTCGACCTTCAAAGAAAACAAGATCTCCTATAACTAAATCCTCTTTTTTAGCAATTGTAGGGAACTGTCGGTCTTGTCCCGAAGAGCTTGAATGAAGTTTATAGCCGAAGTTGTTGAATACAAAGGATGTAAATCCTGAGCAATCGAACGAGTTAGGCCCTTTCCCTGAATATTTATATGGTTTGCCTATATGTTTTTTACTGAATGTAAGCACATCCTCTTGAATAGCTGATGTGCTTTTTGTTGATAGAGTACTCTTTCCTATGCCACAGGAAGCTAAGATGAGTGCTAAAAGTGAGAATGTGAGAGCTTTATAGTTAGCCCTGATAGGAAGATAATTCAATAACATAGTAATTCTTGAATAAATCACAGCTACAAAAGTAGGTAAAACCTATGCTATAAACCAAATAATTGAGACTTAATTTAACAAAAAGACTAATTTCTCTAGAAAATACTATTGCGAACATTAAACGGTTTACCGTGTTATTATATCTTTACACAAGTTTTTTAGTTATATGAAGATACAGAATGTTATATTTGATTTTGGTGGTGTATTAATCGACTGGAACCCAAAGTACTTATATCGAAATGTTTTTGAAACAGAAGAGGAAATGAATTTTTTCTTAGAGAATGTATGCAGGTATGATTGGAATTTGCTTCAAGATGCAGGCAGATCTCTATCGGAGGCCACTTTGATTCTGCAAAAAGAACATCCAAAATACAGCGAAGAAATTGCTTATTATTATGGGAGATGGGAAGAAATGCTTGGGGGGACTATTGATGAAAATGTAAAACTAATAAAGCCACTCAAAAAAAGATATAAGTTATACGGACTAACCAATTGGTCGGCAGAAACACTACCAATTGCAATGGAGAAGTATATTTTCTTTAAAGATCTTGATGGCGTTGTTGTTTCTGGAGATGAGAAAATTATTAAGCCAGACCCGGAAATATATGAGGTTTTACTTAACAGGTATAGTATAGATGCAGAGTCCTCACTTTTTATAGATGATAATGCAGATAATATTTTAACAGCAAAAAAAATGGGATTTAAAACAGTACATTTTACTGATAAAGTAAATCTGGAGCAATTGTTAAAGTCAGAAAATATTTTATTATGAAATGGTCATATATACAATTTAACGTATAATTGTCTAAGGATTTATATATTATTATTACCTTTGCAAATTATAAAAATGTGGATAGATTTGAACTGCTTGCAACCACTAAAAAAAATGCTAAAACGATTTCTGCATTTTCCTCTTTACATATTTGCTACAGTTCAAACGTTGTTTACTTATATTATTGTTAAATAACGTTTTCTTTTTTAGAAGAGAACATAAAAATTATATTAAATGAGTTATTTATTTACTTCCGAATCGGTGTCGGAGGGGCACCCAGATAAAGTTGCTGATCAGATTTCTGATGCACTACTAGACGAGTTTTTAGCATATGATCATAACTCAAAAGTTGCCTGCGAAACACTAGTGACAACTGGACAGGTTGTTCTTGCTGGAGAGGTTAAGTCTAAAGCCTATGTAGATGTTGCAGATGTGGCTAGAAGCGTTATAAGTAAGATTGGATATACTAGAAGTGAATATGGATTTGAAGCAAATTCGTGTGGTGTTTTCTCTAGTATACATGAACAATCTGATGATATAAATAGAGGGGTAGATCAAAAGTCTGATCCTATGGATCAAGGTGCTGGTGATCAAGGTATGATGTTTGGTTATGCTACAGATGAAACAGACAACTATATGCCTTTGTCTTTGGACCTTAGTCACGCCATATTGATAGAACTTGCACATATTAGGAAAAATGAACCTAAGTTGATGCCTTATTTGCGTCCCGATTCTAAATCGCAAGTTACGATTGAATACTCAGAAGATGGAACCCCTTTACGTATAGATACCATTGTGGTTTCTACACAGCATGATGATTTTGAAAAGCCTAGGAGAGAAGGTGAGGAAGGGTTGCTAGAGGCAGATGAAAGAATGAGATCACGTATTGAGTCAGATGTGCGTACGATATTGATTCCTAGAGTAAAAGCACAGTATAAACACAGAAAAGGAGTTCATATGTTATTTGATGGAGATATAAAGTATCATGTTAACCCAACTGGGAAATTTGTTATTGGGGGTCCTCATGGTGATACAGGTCTAACTGGTCGAAAAATTATTGTTGACACCTATGGTGGTAAAGCTGCTCATGGAGGCGGCGCTTTCTCTGGAAAAGACCCTTCTAAAGTCGACCGTTCTGCTGCATATGCCGCTAGACACATAGCCAAAAATTTGGTGGCTGCTGGTGTATCTTCTGAAGTACTTATTCAAATCTCATATGCAATTGGTGTTGCAGAGCCTATGAATATCTATATAGATACTTATGGAAAGTCCAAGATTGATTTATCGGATGCAGAGATTGCAGATAAAATAAAACTTCTATTTGATTTAAGGCCTAAAGCTATAGAGCAAAGATTGAAATTACGTAATCCAATCTATTTTGAGACTGCTACTTATGGTCATATGGGAAGAGAGCCTAGAATCGTGCAAAAGAAGTTCAAATCTCGATATATGGATCATCCAATACAATTTGAAGTAGAATTGTTTACATGGGAAAAGTTGGATTACGTAGACAAAATAAAGAAAGCTTTTAATTTAGATTGAAGTAGTACATTTTTTAAAGGAAAGAATTGTAAATTTGCCGAAAAGAGAGCAAAGCTGTGCCCTATTTAACTTCGGAAACTATAAAAGATTCAATATCTATTTATTTGAGGAATGAGGATATAAGTCCTGAATCAGACTCAATTAGATGGAGTTTTGGGCAATTCGAATATTTGCCTACATCCAATAATGGAATCCTGTTTAATGATTCTGTCCTTGAAAACTCGTACTCATTAATTTCAAAAGGAGTAGAAGGGGCACTCCCCGCTTTTCCAATGCAGGTTGGGAGTGTCTTCTTTATAATTTTTCTCCTTTGTTTTGTTGTATTCTCTTTTTTATTTAGTAGAGAACGAGCAGCTTTAATAGGAAACTTTAATACAATAATATCTTTAAAAAGCAGACTTGCAGTCACATACAAAGAGCAGGTTACAGCGTCAGAAGTTTGGGGAGAATTCTTTATGATATTTCAAACCATACTGCTTTTTTCAATGATTCTGTTTACATTCTTTTGGGGAGACTATTTATCTATACTTACATTTAGAAGTATTATAGTGATTTTTCTTCTAATTTTACTCCTATTATCTTTACTTGCATGTTTTAAGTTCCTTATTTACAAATCTATTTCTGCTTTTTTTCTCCACAATGACATCAAAAATTGGATAAATAGGTATTTTCGATTACTAGAGTTTGTAGGTGTTATTTTGTTTTTACCTACAATTGTATATGTGTATATGCCTGAAATTAGAAGTGTTATGCTATTGGTGATTATTGTAGTTATCATAATTAGTAGATTTATTGTTACAATTGAGCTCTTTAATATTTTTGTTAAAAATAAAGTAGGGGGTTTTTATTTTTTTGCGTATCTTTGCGGAACTGAAATTGCTCCCTATTTAATTTACTATAAAGGGGTTGTTTTATTAATAAGTATAGCAGGAAATAATATTACATGAGTACTCGTAAAGTAAAGAATATTCTTATATCCCAGCCAAAGCCAAGTAGCGAAAAGTCTCCCTATTACGATATAGCGGAAAAGTATAATCTTGAGTTGCATTTCTACCCTTTTATTAAGGTAGACCGTCTTTCTGTTAAAGAATTTCGTCAACAGAGAATTAATATTACAGACTTTACGGCAATTGTTTTTACTTCAAGAACGGCAGTAGATAAGTTCTTCTCTATATGTGAAGAGATGAAGATAGTGATACCTGAAGATATGAAGTATTTCTGTATTTCTGAGACAGTTGCACTTTATCTTCAAAAATATATTGTTTATAGAAAAAGAAAGATATTTTTTAGTCAGTCAGGAAAGATTGAAGGGCTTAACAACCCTTTTACAAAACACTCAAAGGAAAAGTTCCTATTCCCAGTTCCTGAAGAGCACAACGATGAAGTGACCCAATTTTTAGATAAGAAAAAGCTTACCTATACGAAAAGTGTAATGTATAGGACTGTAAGCTCAGATTTTCCTGCAGACGAGAAGATGGATTATGACATGATAATATTTTTCAGTCCTCTCGGTATTCAGTCATTAGTGAAAAATTTTCCAGATTACAAGCAAGGTGATGCAGCTATAGGTTGTTTTGGAAGCGCTACTGCAAAGGCCGTAGAGGATGCTGGATTAAGACTTGACTGTGAGGCTCCACAGCCAGAATATCCTTCAATGGTGGCTGCCTTAGACACCTTTTTAAAAGAAAATCATAAGAGTCATAATAACTGATTTTAAACTCTTTTTTCCTTTAAAGTCTGATATTAGATACCAAAATTGATTATCTTTGAAAAAGTAATTGCTTTTGTAGGAATGCTTTGATTTATGGGCGATATAAACAATTATAAGTTCAGAAAAGAAGAAAAAATTATCGGTGAAAATAGGATTAATTCACTATTTATCGATGGTAATTCTTTCGTTGCATTCCCATTGAGAGTTGTATATCATAAGACAGAACTCTCGTTGCCATCGTCACCTATATCGGTGCTAGTCTCAGTGCCCAAGAAGAGAATAAAGTCTGCTGTAAAACGCAATCGAATAAAAAGACAAGTTAGAGAAGCTTACCGATTGAATAAACATTTTCTCGAAGTTGTTGCGCAAAGTACAGAACAGCACTTGGATATTGCTTTTGTATTTGTGAAAGATGGGTTAGTGGAGTATTCAATAATTGAGAAAGGTATGAGAAAAGGTTTAACGGAAATCGCCAGTCGATTTGCTTGTAGTAACTTGTTGTAATATATATATGAATGAAAGTAGTTGTTGTTATTAGCCGATTTTTTACATGGCTTCTACTAATTCCTGTATATGTATACAGAGGGGCTATATCGCCGCTCTTACCTCCTTCTTGTCGTTATACACCCACTTGTTCACGATATACGATAGAAGCATTAAAAAGGCATGGACCTTTAAAAGGTTCGTATTTGTCTGCAAAAAGAATATTAAGTTGTAATCCATGGGGTGGATCTGGATATGACCCAGTTCCTGAACATACTAAGAGAAAAAACAATACCAAATCATAGGATTTAATTGCATATGGAAATTTACGATGTACACACACATAAAATTTATACTGAGGATAATGATGATCCCTATCATTCATGTATTTTCGATGTATATTCCCTCGAATTTGAAGTAGCTAAAGAACTTCACGTTCGGCATTCTTTTTCATGTGGTATACACCCTTGGTATTCTGAAGATAGTGACACCCAAATGACCTATCTAACAGAGATAACATCAAATCCTCGAATAGTAGCAATCGGTGAAACCGGATTGGATAAATTAAAAGGACCATCATTTGATGTGCAAACTCCTGTTTTTAAAAAACATATTGAGATATCAGAGAAGCTTAGAAAACCTGTAATTATTCATTGTGTTAAAGCATGGGATGAATTACTTAAAATAAAAAGAGACACACAGCCAAGTCAACCATGGATAATTCACGGATATAGAGGAAAACCTGATTTAACAAAAAGGTTGATAAATGATGGCTTTTACTTTTCCGTAGGAGAAAATATTAATGTTGAGTCAATGCTACTTATACCCCTCGATAGATTATTTTGCGAGACGGACGAAGGTGATATGTCTATTCATGAAGTATATTTGCAAGCATCTAAGTCGCTTAACATAGATGTTGTGGAGTTTGCTGATGCCATTTCAACAAATGTACATAAGATGTTTCCTACTGTTCAGGCTCCAAAGCCCTATTATCCTGAGATTAAGGAGGAGGAAGATTAAATTATTTTCTTCCGAAATCTGCTGGAATTTCACCCCATTTTTTAGTATTCCATTTAAGGATTTTATTAGAGTATGAGTTTAATTCTAGCCATTTCTCAGCGCGAGTTATCAAATCGAAAATAGTAGTGTTTTTGTCTGTCTTTTTTAGTTTAGTATTGCATTTCTTATTTTCTACCCATTTAATAGCATTTAAGCTGTCAGAATAAATTGGGTCATTGTTACTGTTTTTACTTAATAGAGCAAGTGCATGTACTATTGCTAAGAACTCTCCAATATTATTGGTTCCATCTTCTAACGGTCCGACATGAAATATTTCAGTATTATCAGCTACTATCACACCTCGATATTCTAGTAAACCAGGATTACCACTACACGCAGCGTCAACTGCAATGCTATTGTAAATTATGTCTCTTTCAGGTAATGTATCATTGTAATCAGTTAGTGACTTTTTTGATTTTAAGTGTTTCCAGGGATTACCACTGAAGGCTTTTTTAGCTTCTTCAATTGAAGAGAAAGACTTATATTGCGCTCCATCATAACCAAAAACTTGTGCTTTGCACTCGTCCCAAGTGGTATATATTCCTGGAGTAACACCTCTCCAGACAACATAGTATTTTTTCTTTGCCATTGCTCTACCCTTTTACAATGATTCTAGGATGTAAGGGGTGAGGTCTTCAGATAAATCTGGACTTGTAGGCTCGTCAATTGCTACAATACTATCAACTATGAACTTTGTATATCCACGCCATGGCAAAGCACCAAAATATTCTTTATAATGAAGATGCACATTTTTTCCACTAGAAATCATTAAGAGTTTAGCAATTTCCTCATCTTCTACTGAGAAGTCGAACTGATTTGATTGTAACCCACCAGGCTTATCAGCGCGAAATCCTGATTGTATAAGCTTTCCTTCGTACGTTTTAAATATAACTCCTTTGTAAACAAGGTAATTAAGTTCGCCAGATTTAACACCGGTACCGAAGACATAATAATATCTGACGTAAACAAATGTGCTGAGAGCTAATATTAATATGCCAAAAAACCATGTTAGCCATTTTCGACTTCTTCTTTTTTTGGGTTTCAAATCATCCATAATCTTAAATAATTAGAGAGCAAAGATACCTCTTATTTTGACTTTTTCTGAATTTAAACTATATTTGTTATCTAGTAATAAAACTTCAAAATGTTGCAGTTTTTTTTAATTCGAAAACCTACACCTACGATATAACAATTATATTTTAATAGAGATGAGAAAGTATTTAATGATCTTTTCGATTCTGATAATCTCGATTGCAGTTTCGGCACAGGGTACTTATAATTTCAATGTAATAAAAGAAAACCCAATTACATCTGTGAAAAACCAAGCTAGCACTGGTACCTGCTGGAGCTTTTCTGGAGTAGCGCTTCTTGAGTCTGAGTTGATTAGGATGAATAAGGGAGAGTTTGATCTATCAGATATGTATATAGTCAGAAAAAACTATGAAGATAAAGCAAAAAAAAATGCACGCCTTCATGGTAGTATTAATTTCTCACAAGGAGGGTCATTCGCAGATGTTGTAGAAACTATAAATGATTTTGGGATTCTTCCTGAAGAGGCATATGAAGGGTTGAGTTATGGCGCTGAAACGCATGATCATAGTGAGTTAGAGAGGGTCTTAGCTGGGTATATGAACGGAGTAATTGAATCACGAAATTTAACGCCAGTTTGGTTTAATGGATTTAATGCAATACTAGATAATTATCTAGGAGAAGTGCCAGCAACATTTATTTATGATGGAGAAGAATTCACACCTCACTCATTTGCTGAATATCTAGAATTAAACCAAGATGATTATGTTTCCCTAACTTCATTTACACATCACCCATTTTATAAAGCCTTCCCTATTGAAGTGCCTGACAATTGGCGATGGGCGCTATCATATAATCTACCAATTGATGAGTTTATGGAGGTTATGGAGACGGCCGTTATGAATGGTTACACTATTGCATGGGCATCTGATGTAAGTGAAGCAGGCTTTTCTAGATTAGGAATAGCTGTTGTGCCTGATGAAAGTTCACCAATGAACGCAGGTAGTGATCAAGAGCATTGGTTAGGTCAGTCAACTCGAGAACGTGATGCAAGTTTAAGATCACGTGTAGGTATTGATATATTGGCTGAAAAATCTATTACTCAGGAAATGCGTCAAAAAGCTTTTGATAATCATGAAACTACTGACGATCATGGGATGCAAATTTATGGAATCGCATCAGACCAAAACGGAAATAAATACTTTATGGTAAAAAACTCTTGGGGTGATACAGGTCCATACAATGGTTTATGGTACGCTTCTTTTCCTTTCGTTAAATATAAAACTATGAGTATAGTGCTTCATAAAGAAGCTATTCCTGCAAATATTGCTTCAAGACTTGGATTATAAGTTATTTTGGACTAAAAATATGAATATCTCAGAACTTTATTCCATTTTCTGCAAATATCCTACAGTAACAACTGACTCAAGGATGTGTATTAAGGATTCTATCTTCTTTGCTTTAAAAGGAGATAGATTTAATGGAAATTTATTTGCCGAGGAAGCTCTAGCAGCTGGATGTGCTTATGCTATTGTTGATGAGTGGGATGAAATAAAAGAAAATAATCATATAATTAGAGTTGATAATGTTCTTAAAACATTGCAACAGTTGTCAAACTATCATCGTAAGAAGCTTAAAATTCCAATTATAGGTATTACTGGAACAAATGGAAAAACCACTACTAAAGAATTAATATCAATATCTCTTTCACGTGAATTTAAAGTTGCATCCACTCAAGGTAACTTTAATAATCATATTGGTGTTCCATTGACTCTGCTCTCTATGAATAAATCTCACGAGATAGGAGTTGTTGAAATGGGTGCAAATCACCCTGGTGATATAAAGGAGTTATGTGAGATAGTAGAGCCAAACTATGGAATCATAACCAATGTAGGAAGAGCTCATCTAGAAGGCTTTGGGACATTTGAGAATGTTATCAAAACTAAATGTGAACTTTATGATTATTTGCGTGAAAATGAAGGTAAGGTGTTTGTAAATCAAGATAATTCAACTTTATGTGATTTGTCTGAGGGTATGGATCGTATTTTATATGGAAAGAACGATCCAACTTTATTTGCATCTGGAACAATTACAAGTGCCAACCCTTTTTTAGAATTTGATTGGAGTTTTTTTGATAGTTCATACCGTGTTAAAACCAGACTAGTTGGAGAATTTAACTTCGACAATGCAATAGCAGCTGTTGCGGTATCTAAGTTTTTTGGAATAAATGCCGAACGTATTAGTTCATCACTCGAGGAGTACGAACCTACTAATTATCGATCTCAGTTCATGAGAACTACAAGGAACGATTTAATTATTGATACTTATAATGCAAACCCAACAAGTATGAAGACATCTCTTGATTTCTTTATTTCAATACCTTCCTCAATTCCTAAAATGGCAATACTTGGAGAAATGAAAGAACTTGGTGAAATAAGTGAAAGCGAACATAAGAGGATGATTGCATATTTAACCGATAATTCTAACATGGAAATTTACCTTGTTGGTCCTATTTTTAATAATATCACTGTTTCCGATAGTAGATATAAGTTTTTTAAAAGCGTTATTGAATTAAATACATTCTTAAAAAGTAATCCCATTAAAGGATATTACATATTTATCAAAGGTTCAAATTCAGTACAACTCGATAAAGTTATTGAACTCCTATAACTTATTGCATAAATCTGATATTCAACATAGCTATTTCCGAAACTGTTCCTATACGAAATTGTGGCCCAACCAAACCAATACCAGAAGTTACATATAAATTTGTGTTTCCTTTTTTCTTATATCCATGTGCAACCTCAAATACAATTTCCGTTGCAATATTACCCGGAAATGCTTGTCCATGATGAGTGTGGCCATATAGAGCAATATCTATGCCCGCATCTACCTCCTCACTTAAATTGTCTGGTGTGTGATTTAAAACAATTAATGGCTTAGACCTATCCACCGCATACTCATTAAGTATTTCTTCCAAAGAGTTTCTGTCTAAAACTATTCGGTCTTCTCTACCAATAATATAGAATAAACTATCAACTAAAACAGCTGAATCCCTTAGCATCGTTATTCCAGCGTCATTCAAAAGTTGAATCTTCTCCTCTGCGTCATAACGATATTCATGATTACCTGTACAAGAAAATACACCTAATGGAGCCTTAAGTCGTGCTAGTTCCACATCCATTTTCTGCTCTATTATAGGATCGATGTTTGAATCAATTATATCCCCTACAAATACAATTAAATCGGGGTTCTGTAACATAATTAAATCTACAAATCGCTTTGTGTGTTCTCTATTTATCATCCATCCAAGATGAAGGTCTCCAATCACAGCAACTCTTATAGAATCTAATTTTCCACCACTTTTATTTATAGAGATAGGAATTTGTTGGACTACAGGATTTAGAAAATTTATATGACCATTAATCATTATGATCACCACAAATAAAATGGTAATTATATATGAACTTATTTTATATCTTTGAGGCTGTTCTCTATATCTCCATGATTTTCTCCTAATTCTATTAGTAAATATATAAATCAAATCTGTAATTAACCATATCCCCCCAGAGTATAAAAGAAATAGCATCCAGCTTGTGCCCATAACTCTGATGAATTGATTTATATTTTCCGGGAAATGTCGGTAGAAAATAAATCCAGCTGTATATATAAGTAGTTCAATTACAAAGACTAAAATAAGTATAATTCTGACCCATCTTTTACGATCAAAAGCATGCCAACCTCTCAAAAAGACTAACAGGTTGAGGGTTAGATGAATTATAAAAGCGTTGATAAGAGTACGCATATACAATTATTTATCTTTCTTAGTTCTACTTTTTCGAGGGGTTTATATCAAGTACTAAATATTCAGATCTTGTACCTATTCTAAATTTTCCTCCCCAAATACCTATGCCACTAGATATATAAAAATGGGTGTTCTCTTTCTTTATATACCCATGAGATTGTTCAAATAGAGCATCTGTAACTAATGATATAGGAAATACTTGACCACTATGTGTGTGCCCCGAAAGCTGGAAATCTATTCCATTCTTTACCGCATCATTTAGTTTCGTGGGTTGATGATCCATTAAAATTGTAAAAGTTGTCATATCCACACTTTCTATAATTTTATCCAATTCATTTCTTCTTGTATTGGTGTAATCATCTCGACCGATTATAGTAGCTCCATTAATACTTATAAATGAATCCCTCAAGAGTGTGATACCCGCATTTTTGTAAAAATCTATATCTTCATTTATGGCAAACATCAAATCGTGATTGCCGGTGCATGCATAAACCCCCATTGGTGCATTTATTTTATTTAGTACATTAGAGATTGAATCCTCAGTTATTGGGCGCAAATGGTTATCTATAATATCACCAGCAATAATTACAATGTCTGGTTTCTCAGCATTTATTAAATTCACCCATTTAGATACCTCTTTGGCTGATATAGTATAGCCAATGTGTAAATCACTGATACCTACAATTCGTATGGGCTTTTCTATTTTATTTGAGAAGATAGAAACTTGTTGCTTTTTTTTATTGTGATATTGAATGTTTCCAATTACCAATATCAAAGCCACTGATCCAAATATAATGATGGATGTTAGCAAGTTCTCTCTAAAAATATAAACTGCATTTTCTTTATCGATAATGTGAAAAACATTATTCAATATTCTGAAAATATCAATTAATAAAACTGCTATCAATAAGTATAAAAAAGCAATAATCCAAGAGGTGCTAAATCGATAAAGGCTACCCGAAATTGCAGTTGACATTTTTTCTCCAAAAGAAAAAAATAGCACCATGCTTACAATACCCATGACAAATAATATGATTAATAAAATGCGTGGAAAAAGGTAAGCGGGTAAAGTCTTATATAATCTGAATCCAGTATAAGTGTATACGACTAGAAAAAGAACAAGAGTTGTTATTAGGATAGTTCTTTGTGGCAAAATATATTTATTAAGAAGAGAAATTCATTTTTCTTTAAACACTTCCAAAGGTATAAATTTTACTTATTGATAATGTGAAAAAAGCATCAAAAATTGTTGCATATCATAAAAACTCAATATATTTGTGATATCAAATTAATATCATATTAAAATTACATTATATGGAATCAAAAGAATTCAATTTTAAAGGATTTAAAGTGAATGGTTTTGTAATGCTATTCGTAGAAGTGTTGCTGCTTGCTCTAATTGTATATCTGTTTTTTCACGGGCTTTGGTTTGTAATCACTGCTGCTTTTTTGGTGTTAGTATGGTTTTTTATACTTCCAGGTTTTACTAAGTTGGAGCCAAATGAAGCGATAGTGATGATATTCTTCGGCAAATACAAAGGAGTATTAAAGGATACTGGATTCTTTTGGATAAATCCGTTCATGACAAAAAAAAGATTGTCTCTTCGGGCACGTAACTTAAATCCCAAGCCAATTAAAGTAAATGATAAAGTAGGAAATCCTGTATTAATTGGTTTAGTATTAGTGTGGAAGCTAAATGACACTTATAAAGCAATGTTTGAAATAGACTCACAGACAATAGCTGCTTCGGCCCCGGGTAGTGTAGGCACATCAAACTTCTCGGTAAGTAAACAGATGGAAGCTTTTGAAAACTTTGTTGAAGTACAAAGTGATGCCGCATTAAGACTAATAGCTGGAAAATATGCATACGATAGTAGTCTTGTTGCTGATGAAGAGATAACTCTAAGATCTTCTGGAGATGTAGTTAATGATGACTTAGTGATTGAACTTAATAACAGACTTATTATGGCGGGTATAGAAATAGTGGAAGCACGAATAAATTATCTTGCATATGCTCCAGAAATTGCAGCAGTGATGCTCCGACGTCAACAGGCTGAGGCAATTATTTCGGCAAGAGAAAAGATAGTAGAAGGCGCTGTAACTATGGTTAAAATGGCATTAACAAAAATTGAAGATGAGGGAATAGTTGAGTTAGATAGTGACAAGAAGGCTGCAATGGTTAGTAATCTGTTAGTTGTTCTATGTGCTGATGAGTCGGCGCAGCCAGTGTTAAATACTGGTTCTCTATATCAATAGTTATGTATAGATTTATATGCGATATTTAAGTTTTGATATGGCGTAAATAAAACGCCGTGTAGGACATCAACATTGCACCAAAATATCTTAAAAGTATACTCTTAAAACTTGGAGAGATAAGATGAATATAAGATGAGTAAAAAAGAGAAGACAATAAGAAATTTTGCATTACGATTGGA
>DUUR01000279.1 GCA_012841425.1 Bacteroidales bacterium
CTAAAAAGATGATATATCACTAGACACTAACGCGGTCGTCTTCTAAACTAAGCTCTCCCATATCGATTTTAAAACGAATTACTCTAATAACTTTTTCACTTCTTTCATCTGTATCCAGACCTTCTTTAAAATTATCAACCAACTCATTGATACGATACGACACTCTTGTTTTAAAGAGATTGTTTAGCTTTTCCTCTATTTCTTTAAATTCATAGTTTGTAAGTCCTGTCTTATTCTTTTTTAGACAGACATCACAACACCCGCAATCTTTTACATCCGACTCTCCAAAATAAATAAGCAAAATTCTACTTCTGCATACACCCTGTCGTTCTACATAATCTATCATTGAATATATACGATGCTCGAAGCGTTTTTTTCTCTCTTCATAGATTTTACGTGGAATAGAAACAAAATGGTTTTCTTCTCGTGAAGAGGTAAATATAATAAATGGAGTTTTCTTTGCCGGTATATAATTAATATAACGAAGCCTCGAAAGAGTTACTAGCATCTCGTACACCTCTTGCTTGCTCTTCCCAATTCTGGCGGCAAGCATTGATTCATCTATATATACATCGTCGGCAAACACTCCTGTATAACTTCTTAATATAGTGTGTATCAAACCATCAATATCACTATCAAATTTGAGAGAGTATAGTTCATCTCTAAAAATCTGAAAACGCAGACGAGAACGGGAGTCTATCTCCTCTGTGTATTCTACATATCCAGCAAGCTCTAATATCTTTAAGGCGTGGTGTGCTTGTAGTTGTGGAAACTTGAAACTTTTACAAAAATCATGTAAATCAAAATCGAATACTCTTCCAAAACCAGAACCTACAGCTATTTGAAAGTAATTACCTAAAGCTTCATATACACGTTTTATGAAATCTCTTTCTGGAAATGAATCAGAAATTCTCTTTTTAAGTTTTGCACTATCGGCTTTGGTATATAATATTATTGAGTATGAGGTTAAACCATCTCTGCCTGCCCTACCCGCCTCCTGGAAATACTCTTCAGGCGAATTGGGTAAATCGAGATGTATTACAGTACGCACATCGGGCTTATCGATACCCATTCCAAAAGCATTTGTGGAGACAATTACACGGCATTCATCGGTCTTCCATGAATTCTGCTTTAAAACTTTTTCGGTGTATGAAAGACCCGCATGAAAAAAATCTGCAGATATACCTTCTTTCTGAAGGGCAACTGCAACTTCTTTAGTGTACCTTCTGCTTCTAACGTATACAATGCTTGTTCCTGGAACTGACTTAAGGATATGCAGAAGTTCGCCAACTTTATTTTCTGAAGCGCGTACTACGTATGACAGATTACTTCTAGAGAAACCTGTTCTGAAGACATTCTTTTTCTTAAAACACAGCTTTTCTTGTATATCTTCAACTACTTCTTTAGTGGCAGTTGCTGTAAGAGCCAATACAGGAACGTTTTCCAAAACAACTCTTATATCTGCTATCTTTAAGTAGGAAGGCCGAAAGTCATAACCCCACTGAGAGATACAGTGCGACTCATCAACAACCAACAAGCATACATTCATTGCTTGCAGCTTTGCAAGAAAAATATCTGACGATAACCTTTCGGGAGAAACGTAAAGAAATTTATAATCCCCGAATATACAATTTTCTAGAGTTGTGATAATCTCATTGCGCGACATACCAGAATAGACTGCAGCAGCCTTAATTCCTCTTTCTCTGAGGTTATCCACCTGATCTTTCATCAGAGCAATAAGAGGTGTAACCACAAGACATATACCCTCCATTGCCATCACAGGCACTTGGAATGTAAGCGACTTTCCACCTCCTGTTGGCATTAAGCCAAGTGTATCTTTCCTTTCCCAGACAGATTGAATAATATCTTCTTGTATAGATCTGAAAGAAGTATATCCCCAATACTGACTAAGTATTTCGTGAAACATTATACCCTTATATCTTTTACCATTAATTGTGTGAACGACCTGTTGCCATGTGTATTTTCCTCAATTGTATAGCAAATATCTACTGGGAAACCATCTTTAATACGCTTGAAGCTATCGTGTTGAGCAAAAGCAATGCCAGGCATAAAAGTATTGGTAGACTGATCAACCATTTCGAGTTTTATATGTCGTTGCGATTTTCCTACCAGTCTACTGTTTCCTGTATCAAATACTTCTCTTGTTAAGAAAACAGGATTCTCATTATCGGGCCCAAATGGATTAAATAACTCTAAACTTTCAATAAGCCCAGGAGTAATTTGTGAAAATGTTATCTCTGCATCAACTGTAATCTGTGGCGACATCATCTTTGGTTTCATACCGTCAAATGAGAGGGTGTTGAATCTTTCTCTAAACATAGGGAGGTTCTCTTCTCGCAAAGTAAGTCCGGCAGCGTAAGTGTGCCCACCAAAATTCTCAAGAATATCTCTACAAGATTCAATTGCCTTATAAACATCAAATCCTGGTACAGATCGCGCAGACCCAGAGATCATATCGTTAGATTTTGTTAGAACAACCGCAGGTCGATAATATTTTTCACTTAATCTAGATGCTACTATTCCAACAATACCTTTGTGCCAGTTTTCGTTATAAAGGACAATACTCGTTTGAGACTCTATATCAATATTTTTTTCAATATAATCTATGGCTTCATCTGTAATCTTTTTATCTAATTCGCGTCGATCTAGATTATACTGATCTATATTTATACTTTTCTCTCTTGCAGACGTCATATCATTTGCCAGCATAAGGTCAACAGCCTCTTTACCATTCATCATCCTTCCAGAGGCATTAATACGCGGTCCTATTTTAAATACAATATCGTTAATGGTAATATGCTTTCGTTGTAAACCGCACACCTCAATTATTCCTCTCAATCCAAAGCTTGGATTAGAATTGAGCTGCTTTAAGCCAAAATGCGTCATCACCCTATTTTCACCAGTGAGAGGAACAATATCAGCTGCAACACTAACTGCTACTAAATCAAGTAAAGGTTCTATCTCAGAAAGAGGGTAACCGTTTCGTTGAGAAAAAGCTTGCACCAGTTTAAAGCCAACACCACATCCCGATAGCTCATCGTACGGATAAATTGAATCGGTGCGTTTTGCATCAACTACAGCTATTGCATCAGGAAGTTTACTATCCGGCACGTGATGATCTGCAATAATAAAATCTATTCCTTTCTCTTTTGCGTATTGTACTTTGCTTAGAGCTTTAATACCGCAATCGAGAGAGATAATGAGCTTTACACCCGTTTTCACGGCATAATCGATTCCCTGAATCGAAATACCATACCCTTCGTCGTACCGATCCGGAATATAATAATCTAAATTACTAGTTATTCCTCGAAAAAATTTATAAACCAAGGCTACCGCTGTTGTGCCATCTACATCATAATCGCCATAAATAAGTATTCTCTCTTTATTGCCTAGAGCCTTCTCAATTCTTTTTACCGCCTTATCCATATCAGGTAGTAAAAAAGGATCGTGCAAATCATCGAGACTTGGATTTAGGTATTTCATCACCTCCTCTTTTGAGTTAAACCCTTTATTTACAAGCAGCTCTGCTATTATGGGTAGTAAGTTTAATTCTTTCGCTAATTCATCTTTTTTATTCTTTTGGTAATCTGTTAGGGTTGAATAATTCCATCTGTAAGTCATTTATATATATCATTTTTCATTTCTCTTTTGAAGGCCCGAACTCTCTTCGGGAAGCGTAAGTTGTAGTAATCTCAATTTAGTCATTATTATTTTGAATCATTCCGATTTCATTTTGGACTACTCTTGAATCGTAAAGATACTATTATTTTTTTTGATACTCCTGATTTGATTATAAATAATAATAAATTTAAGAGACTCAATTCTTCCACTAGACAGATGGTTGCTTTTCAAAATTTCAATAGAATTGATTACCTTTGCACCTCAAAATCAACGATAGAATGGAAATTGCAGCGCTAGTGTCAGGTGGAGTAGATAGTTCGGTTGTAGTGCATCAACTTAAAGAGATGGGCTACGATCCCACCATTTATTATATTAAAATTGGAATGGAAGACAAAGATGGATACATAGACTGTCCATCAGAAGAGGATATTGAAATTGTTACATATATAGCAAAAAAATACGGCTGTCGTTTTGAAATTGTTTCATTGCATGAAGAATATTGGGATACTGTGGTTAAATACACAATAGATTCTGTTAAAAGAGGTTTAACTCCTAATCCTGACATGATGTGCAATAAATTAATCAAATTTGGCGTATTTGAACAGAAATGGGGACACAACTTTGACAAAATTGCCACAGGCCACTATGCTTCTATCGCTCGTCTAGATGGGCTTGATTGGCTTTCTACTGCAAAAGACCCAATTAAAGATCAGACTTATTTTTTGGGCCAAATAAGCTATCTCCAAGCCTCCAAATTAATGCTTCCAATTGGGAATTTAATGAAATCTGAAGTACGTGATATTGCCTTAAAACAAAACTTGCCTTCTGCAAAAAGGAAAGATAGTCAGGGTATATGCTTCTTGGGAAAAGTGAACTACAATGAATTTATTGAAAGATACTTAGGCAAAAAAGAAGGCCTAATTGTAGAGTTAGAAACTGGTAATATTCTAGGAAAGCATCAGGGATACTGGTTTCATACTATTGGTCAGAGAAAAGGACTAGGATTGAGCGGTGGCCCTTGGTTTGTGATTAAGAAGGATATAAACAGAAATATCATTTATGTATCTAAGGGCTACGACACTAAGCATCAATATGGTGATATTATTAATTTAAAAGGTTTTGAGTTTATCACTAAAGATATTTGGGGTGATTTTGATGACAAGAAAGAAATAACATTTAAGATAAGACATACACCTGAATTTACTAAAGGTTATATAACCAAAACAGGCGATATGTATACAATTCAATCAAATGAGCCTGTGCAGGGCATTGCGGCTGGTCAGTTTGGTGTTATTTATGATAATGACGCCAACTTATGTTTAGGCAGCGGCATGATAATATAAAGATTTATCATAAATTTGCTATCTAATAGAACTTAAATGAAAAAAACAGTTGTACTACTAGCTCTATTTTTAACGTTCTCAACACCCAAAATTTTAGCTCAATTTGAAGGTACTTTTGGAATAGGACTTCAAACTGGATATGCAACAGAGGCAAATAGTCTAGGTGTGGGTATGCATATTCATTACTATAGAACAAATAATATCAGAATTGCTCCTTCGTTCACCTATTTTATTGAACGAAAAGGAGAAAACATGTGGATGATTGATGCAGATGCCCATTATATCGTTCCTGTTTCAATTACAGCCTCACTATATCCTATTGCAGGGATACATTATTCCAATTGGAATTTTGATGTGGTTACACAAAGTCTGGCAAATGTGACGGAAACTGAAGTTAAGCATCGACCTGGTGCAAACTTAGGCCTAGGTTTTCAACATGATATTGGATATAGAGTGAGAGCTAATTTTGAGCTGAAATATCAGTTCATAAAAGACTATTCACAAGTTGTCTTTATGGCTGGCTTTGGTTTTTGGTTCTAACTCCACCAGATAAATTACAGAAAATATATGAAAGACTTTATAACTCAAGAGATAAAAAACGAAAATGCTGTACTGGTGGGACTCATCACATCTGAACAGAACGAAGAAAAGGTCACTGAATACCTTGACGAACTTGCGTTTCTTGCCGAAACAGCGGGATTAATACCAAATAAACGTTATACACAGCGACTTGACTCACCTAACACTGCCACTTTTGTTGGCAAAGGTAAGTTAGAGGAGATTGAGGCATACATTAATGATGAAGAAAACAAAATAGGAGTAGTAATCTTTGATGATGAATTATCGTCCAGACAACTGCGTAATATAGAGAAAGTACTCAAGATAAGAATAATGGACAGAACAAGTCTTATTCTTGATATTTTTGCAATGAGGGCACAAACAGCTCATGCCAAAGTGCAAGTAGAGTTGGCACAATATGAGTACCTTTTGCCAAGGCTAACTAGGATGTGGACCCACCTTGAGAGACAACGAGGAGGTGGTGGAACAATTATGAGGGGACCAGGCGAAACTCAGCTTGAAACCGACCGCCGTATTATTCTTGATAAAATCTCAAGATTAAAGCAGCAATTGAAAGACATTGACAAACAAAAAACTGTTCAAAGAAAAAACAGAGGTAAACTTGTGCGCGTGGCACTTGTTGGCTATACAAATGTAGGCAAATCTACTATAATGACACTACTTAGCAAGAGCGAGGTATTTGCTGAGAATAAGCTATTTGCTACACTAGACACCACAGTTAGGAAGGTGACAATTGCCAATCTCCCATTCTTACTTACAGATACAGTTGGATTTATAAGGAAGTTACCTACTCACCTGGTTGAGTCTTTTAAATCAACACTAGATGAAGTACGTGAAGCTGACATCCTATTGCATGTGGTTGACATCTCTCACCCTGCTTTTGAAGAGCAAATTGCTGTTGTTGAGAAAACTCTTTTTGAAATTGATGATACAGAAAAGCCTACAATTCTAGTATTTAATAAAATTGATGCTTTTAACTATACTGTTAAAGACGAGGATGATTTAACCCCGAAAAAAAGAGAGAACTACACCTTAGATGAATTAAAACAAAGTTGGATAAGTAAAATGAAAGAAAACTGCATATTCATCTCTGCAATAGAAAAAGATAATATAGACTCTCTAAAAGATCTTATCTACGAAAAAGTAAAAGAAATTCACGTTACTCGATTTCCTTATAACGACTTTCTATACCATACTTATGATGAAGATTAATTACATAAAGCATCGTTAAGTGCAATTACAGCTTCTTCATATTGATCGCGTTTTATAACAAACTGCATATTTACTTGCATCAACGATTGAGCGAAGCTCTCGATATTTATGCTCCTTTCATAAAGAGCTTTAGAAGCTTTGTATAGAAATCCGGGTAGAGCAATATTTGTGCCCATTACACAAACAATGGCCATAGGTTTTGCAGATACCTGGTAGAATATATCACTTATTACATTTATTAGTTCTTTACTTTTATCGTTATCCCACACTACCATGGTTATAGAGTTGGCATTGGTAGATTTTAAGATGTAACTAACGCCATAATTTACGAAATAACTCATTATTCTTCCATCAAAACCTACCTCACCAACCATCATTGGGTCGTGCACCTCAATAGCTATTACTTTTCTTGATCCTGAGACTATCTCTACTCGAGGTTCGGGCGAGATATAATCTGCAGAAATGATTGTTCCTGGATGGTCGGGTTCGAATGTGTTTTTAATTCTTATATCAATTCCAGCAAGCTCTAGGGGTTTTGCTGCTTTTGGGTGGATAGCCTCCATGCCGATATCTGCAAGCTGATCGGCAATTATATAATTGGTATGACCAACAGGTACGCTATTTTCAACTCCTACAATTTTTGGATCGGCACTAGACAGATGATACTCTTTATGGATAACAGCCTCATCAGCATTAACCTCAACAGCTATTTTACTAAAAGTAACTTCACTATAACCACGATCAAAAGCCCTCATAATACCCTCAGTACCTTTTGTATACCCTGTTACAATACAAAGGACAGAACTGAAGTCGATCCCTTTAAATTCTCTATGTATACGTTGATCAATTGTAAGTGGTTCGTTATCATTAAAACCACATAAATCTATGAAGCGAGCATTTATGCCGTTATTATTAAGAATATTTACTGAGTTCCATCCCGAATGGGCTTCTCCTATAGAAGCAAGTATTTCTCGTGCGGCGAGGTGTATGTCGGTACGGTTTACATAACCCGAAGCTAACACCTTGCCAAGGCTATATAATAAGGTCTTGGCCTGATCTACACGAAATCGAATAAAATCACGAGCTTCTTTAAGATCAAGACCATAATCAGCAAATCCATCATTAATTAAAAGTAAACGCTGACAGAATGAGTCGAGTGCACTACTATAGTCTTCACCATCGAGGAATCGGTTATAAATACCAGGCTCTCCTGTTTTTTTGTGTTCAAGGAGCCAGTTAGTTACATTGTTATATGCTGATACCACAAAAATGCGATTATACAAATCTTCACCTTTACGATTGCCCTTAATGATATTCTGTAATACATCTTGGAATTGAGACATTGAGGTGCCTCCAATTTTTTCTACTGTAAGCATTATTTTATAATTATAAATGAAAAATAATTCTATTTCGTTTTGCTTAAGTGTATAAACACTTTATAGTACGGGTATAAATAAATTATTGAATGCAGTTAATCAAAACTCTTTTAGCTTCTTATATAGCTTAAAAACAGGCATTCCCATAACATTATAGTATGACCCTTCAATTCTTTCCACTGCCACATAACCTATCCACTCTTGTACACCATAAGCCCCAGCCTTATCAAATGGCTTATATCTAGAAATATAATAACTTATTTCAGAATCAGTTAATTGACCAAATGTAACAAGCGAAGTGTCAGAAAAGCACACTTGTTTTTCTATTGAGGTGAGACAAACAGCCGTTATTACTTTATGAGTTTTACCTGAAAGAGTGCGTAGCATTAATGCTGCTTCCTCTTCATTGGCTGGTTTTCCTAGAATTATGTTATCCAGCAAAACAACCGTATCTGAAGTAATTAGCAACTCCTCATCGTTTAACTGTTGCAGATATGCCGATGCTTTCTTCTTTGCAAGATAATCGGGCACACCCTCAAGTGGGAGTGTGTTGGAATATGACTCATCTACATCTGGTAAAACTCTTGTTTCGTAAACAATATCAAGTCCCGAAAGCAACTCTTTGCGCCTCGGAGAATTAGATGCTAATATTATCTTATAACCGTTTTGTTCCATTAACTCATATTAGTCCCTTCTCTCATAGCCAGGGTTTATAGCATGCAAAGATAAACATTTATCAAATTAAATTGTATTTTTGTATAAAAAGAGCTTATGAAACTCGACCTATGCCCGTCTCCTGCACTATATCAACATTATAAATCTGAACATGACACAGTTATTGTAGTAGATGTATTCAGAGCCTCTGCAACAATGTGTATGATGTTAAACAATGGTGCTTCGGCTATAATTCCTGTCTCAAATAGTGAATTGGCAAAAGAATATAAATCGAAGGGTTTTCTTGTAGGAGCCGAACGTAATACAAAAAAATGCGAATTTGCAGACTTCGGCAATTCACCATTTGATTATACTCCTGAAAAAGTGAGTGGGAAAGAAATTGTATTTACAACAACAAATGGAACAAGAGCAATTGAAGTTGCAAGCGATTGCAAGGAGCTTTTGATAGGAACATTCCCCAACATTGATGCGGTTGTAGATAAATGCTTAAATAGTGCCCAAAGAGTTGTTATATTATGTGCAGGTTGGAACAACCGTATAAGTATTGAAGACACTCTATTTGGGGGTGCTTTGGCTGAAAAACTTTCAAAAAAGGCTAATATTAAGTTCGATTCAGACTCAATTAAAATGACATATGAACTGTGGCTAAGAGTTAAAGACAACTTAGACGAATATCTTAAGCTGAGCGATCATTACCAGCGGCTTGTGAATAACTCAGCTGTTGGTGATGTTGATTTTTGCATCACACAAAATAGTATTTCTATTGTTCCGGTTTACAATAAAACGGATAAAAGGATTTACTAATCGTCACCCCAATCAAAATCATCAAAGTTTATATTTCCAGTAAAGTTCTCTAGATCTCTGCGTTCTTTCTTAGTGGGCCTTCCAGCTCCTCTTTGTCTGTCAACAAAACCACTTATTTTGTTTAATTCAAGTATCTCATATTGATCGGGAGAAGTCACATTCTCCATAAACTCTGGAACGAGTTTGGCACCCATACGTTTATCGGCTAACTTGAGCACTTTAAAAGAGAATATAACAGGAGGCTTTCTAACCTGAACAACATCCCCTACTTTTATAGTTCTGGAAGCTTTAACAGATATATTGTCTATCATTACACGGTTCTTCTTACAGGCCTCAACTGCAAGAGTTCTAGATTTAAAAATTCTAACTGCCCACAACCATTTATCTACTCTTACTTCTTCCATTACTAAGTATTAACAAACAATTAATTTACTTATTGTTGTATTGATTCATCGTAATATTTATGCCTGCAAGACAAAAACTAGATATTATTTCTGTAGCAGATTCAATTCTTTCGGGCAACTTAAGATTTTCTTCATCTGTGAATTCCTCAAGCACATAATTTACCTGAGCTCCGCGAGGAAAATCATTTCCAATTCCAAATCGCAAGCGAGGATAATTCTGACCTATGAGGTCTTGTATATGCTTTAAGCCATTATGCCCTGCATCACTTCCTTTTGACTTCAACCTAAGTGTCCCAAAAGGCAAAGCCAAGTCATCAACTACAACTAAAAGATTATTATTATTAATCTTCTCCTTTTGCATCCAATAACGGATTGCATTACCACTAAGATTCATAAATGTTGATGGCTTGAGCAAGATAAGAGATTTATTCTTAAGTCGCATTTGAGATACAAAGCCATATCGTTTATCCTCAAAAACAGTATTGGACGCTTTTGCAAAAGCGTCCAATACCATAAAGCCTATATTGTGGCGGGTTCGCTCATAATCAGGTCCGATATTGCCCAATCCCGCTATCAAATATTTCATACAATAATACTATTCTTCTGTAGTCTCTTCTGTAGTCTCTTCACCCTCAGTGTCATCTCCTTCCAATGCTGCAGCATTCATGTCACTTCTTGTTGCACGTGTTACTTGAACGCGACAAACAACTGCATTCTTAGAATTAAGCAACTCAAGTCCATCAAACTTCAAATCACCTACCTGAATAGATTTGCCTATTTTTAATTTCTCAACATTAACAACCAGCTCTTCTGGTAAGTTAGCAGCTAAGGCTCTAACTCTCAGCTTACGTAAGTCGAGTGATAATTTTCCACCAGCTTTTACACCAGCTGCTAATCCTGACAAACGTACAGGTAGCTCAATAACCACAGGTACACTTTCAAATACATGTAGAAAATCTAAGTGTAGAACAGTGTCTTTAACTGGATGAAACTGTGCATCTTTTAAGATAGCCTGCATTTTTTTGCCCCCTAAATTGAGGTTAATCAGGAATACTTCAGGAGTGTAAATAAGATTACGAACATCGCTTTGATTTACAACAAAGTTTAAATTCTCTTCATCATGACCACCGTATACCACGCATGGTATTAATCCCTGACGGCGATATGATTTCGCTGCCTTTTTACCAAAACCATCTCTGATTTCGCCTTTTAATTCAAATGTCTTCATTTTTTAATTGTTTTGTGTTACTCAAAATAAAGTGCTTTCTTTATTTCCCATCACACGGGAGCTTTCAAAAAAGCGGCGCAAAGATAGTGATTTACTATTTATTATGCAATTTTCTATCTTACTCTTTTTTTCAAATCATCTACCTGAATTGACATTAATCTACCTATCGGTTTATCATCACGGTAAGTAATTATCCTCATAATGCCTGCATCTCTTGGAATAAGTTGCGGTTCTGTATATTTAGGATAAAAACTATCAGGAGTTGAAGCATCAAAACTGGTATAAATTTCTAAACCTTTAATCTCTGGGTCTAGAGCAACATAATAACCATCTCCATTCTTTGTAACAGTAACAATGGGGTCGTAAATAGCAGGCGAATATTTTATTTTCGCATAATCAAAACGATTGAAATGATTTTCTGTTTTTGCCACGAAGCTATCCCAACTCTTATTTGCTTTTGGTGACCAAAGCGACTCTGCCACAGCAAACCCACGCGGCCAAGTCATATATTCGGCCTGCCTAATATTATAAATCTGCTCAGTCCATAAGTTGGCCTGTCCACCTAATATAAAGTCTTCATTTGCTCCTTCTGGTACCGGATCAAACTTGTAGGTTTGATTAAGTCTTAAAGAAGCATAAACTCTAGGTTCTGTTGATATGTCTCCCTGCATGTAATCTATATAAACAAAATTAGTGGGACTCATTACAACCATATGCCCTGAGTTAGAAGCCTCTATTCCGTATTCCACTCCTCGCCAACTCAT
This sequence comes from Bacteroidales bacterium, assembly GCA_012841425.1. GTDB lineage: Bacteria > Bacteroidota > Bacteroidia > Bacteroidales > Dysgonomonadaceae > Proteiniphilum. The sequence continues at coordinate 12,028 of DUUR01000279.1, forward strand.
TAATCCGGTTGTAGGAGTTATTCCTCCTTCGAGGATTTCATCCCAACCCATCATTTTTTTATTTTTTGAAAGCACAATTTGCTCTACCCTCTTACCAAAATAAGACTGAACCTCTGCCATATTATTTAAGGTCTCACGCTCCATGAGCTCTTTTACATCTGACGATTTTTCCCAAAAAGTATAGGGAGCCTCATCGCCACCAGTGTGTATATATTCATATGGGAAAAGAGCGGCAACTTCAGTGATAACTTTGTCCATAAACTCATAGACTTTTTCATTTGCTGGATTTAAAGTATTCTCAAATATTGCTTCGGGCCTACCACCACTACTCCAATCTAAAAAAGTAGCACCTGTTCTCACAAAATGGTCACCACTTTCGGGAAAACATGCCAGTTCGGGGTATGCTGCCAATACTGCCGAGCTATGACCTGGAACATCTATCTCGGGCATAATCTGAATATTTCTTTCTAGCGCATAATTTACAACATCTTTTATTTCATCTTGCGTATAAAAACCACCATAATTCTTTGGAGCATCCGCATCAGGTTGTTCAAAACCTCCAAACCAACCTATTTGCTCAGCACGCCATGCACCAACTTCTGTAAGTTTTGGTAGACTTTTAATTTCAATTCTCCATCCTTCATCATCAGTAAGATGCCAGTGGAACATATTGAATTTATATTTTACCATGTTGTCGATGTATCTTTTAACCTCATCCACTGTAAAGAAATGGCGTGAAACATCTAACATTAAGCCTCTCCAGCCTACCCTAGGGTAATCTACAATCTCTACCTGAGGTACCTGCCAAGATACATTATCCTCTTTTTTACTACTTTCAATTTGAGGAGGTAGTAATTGAAAAAATGTTTGCAAGCCATACAAATGTCCAGGCGATTTGTTAGCATATATTATTACCTTATCACTTGTTACTTGAAGGGTATATCCCTCATCACCAATCTCATTATTTTCAACAGGGTTTAACAATAATACAATATCAGCATTATCATCGGTATTGATAAACTGAACTCTTTTACCTGGCGCTGTAGTTAACTTCTCTTCGAGAAGGTTTTTTAGATAATTACTCTTCTCTCCCTTAGGGATTGAAACAACCACATCATCCGGTAAAACGTAGTGCCCCCCTTTCTTCACCACAGATACGGGTTCTGGGATTATCGAAATGCTTCGCTCTGTTTGTTGCGCTAAAATCGATAATGTGAAAACAAACAGTGATATTAAAAGAATTATCTTTTTCATCCCCTTGAATTTTAAATATTTAACTTTGCATATAAGTTTCCACAAACATACAAAAATTGCAAATAACTCGATTCTTAAATAGTCCTTTTCTTTTAAATGAGTTCAAATTCCCGAAAAAATAACTACTTTTGCAGTTCCATAAAATTGTTCAGTTAAAGGAAAAAAGTTCATTAAGAAAATGATAAACAGAAATTTAATTCGTATTAGAGTAGTCCAGTTAGTTTATTCTTGGTATCAAGGTACGAATAAAGATTTGCGAAAAGCCGAAAAAGAATTACTATTTGGCTTACAGAAATCATACGATCTATATTATTATATGTTTCTATTAATGATAGAGATCACAAAAATGTATGATAACAGGGTAGAGACAAAAAGAAATAAATTCCTTCCCACAGAAGAGGATATTAATCCCAACACTCACATGCTTAGGAACAAATTTATTCTTCAACTAGAAAACAATGATCAGTTAATCAGTTATATTAACGAACGACCAATGTCATGGACCAACAATGAGGCATTTGTTAAAAAACTCTTGGAGGTTATTTTAGAATCAGACACCTACATAAACTACTCTAAAATTGACAATCCAACTTATAACGAAGATAGGGAGTTTTGGCGAAAAGTATTCAAACAGTTTATCTATAGCAATGAAGAACTGGACGATTTGCTTGAAGATGAGTGCATTTATTGGAATGACGATATTGAGATTGTACAATCTTTTGTATTTAAAACAATTAAAAGATTCTCTGAAGAATTAGGAACGAGACAACCTTTATTGCCCATGTTTAAGGATGAAGAGGATAAAAATTTTGCTCTAAAGCTTTTGCATGAAACAATTTTAAGTGAGAACAAATTCAGAGATCTCATAGAGAAGCATACTGACAAATGGGATTTCGAACGAATTGCACTGATGGATCTTGTTATCATGCAAATAGCACTAGCTGAAATCTTTAGCTTTGACTCCATTCCTATCAATGTATCACTAAATGAGTATATTGAGATTTCAAAATCATATAGTACTCCTAAGAGTGGGACCTTTATAAATGGAGTTTTAAATGCAATTGTGCAACATATAAAGAAAGAAAATATTATCTTTAAAAATTAATATATCAATTTAATAACAAATACACTTATGGATATCTTATTACAATTACCAGCTGGTGGTGCTGGAGGTATGGGCAGCACACTTTTTATGCTTATTGCAATAATTGCAGTATTCTACTTCTTTATGATACGCCCGCAACAAAAGAAACAAAAAGAGTTACAGAAAAGTCGCGAAGCTATGTCAACAGGCGATAGAGTTGTAACTGCTGGTGGTATACACGGTAGAATTAAAGAAGTTGGCGACACATGGTTTCTAGTTGAGGTGGCTGATGGCGTTAAAATTAAATTCGAAAAAACATCGGTATACGCATCTTCTAAAGACGTAACGGTTCAATAAACAGATACCCTGTTATGGATATAAAAGCTGTATTCAGGGAGTGGATGCCAAAAATAAAGGATTATTTTTCTACATTTCCGTGGAAGAATATGTTTTCCTTTCTATTTTTTTTAATAATGGCCTTCATTTTCTGGTTAATGCTTTTTTTCCAAAAAGAGAA
>DUUR01000280.1 GCA_012841425.1 Bacteroidales bacterium
GGGGGAATAACCATGGCATTAAACATTTCTAAAACCAACGGGACCATATTCCGGCCACAAATAAAGGGAAAATATGTGCAGGCCAGCTTCTCTACAGGGAAGAAGCAAAAAGATGGCAGCTACCGCAATAGTAATTGGCCGGTACGCTTTATAGGCAATGCTTTTGAGCCTGCCAAAGAACTCCAGGAGAAGGACAGAATCACCGTCACCAATGGATTTGTAGAAAACATATGGGATAAGGAAAACAAAAAGAACTGGCTTACCCTGATAGTTTTTGACTTTGAATTTGCAGACGGAAGGAACGCACAGCCAACACCGGAAGGCTTTGAAGAAGTCAGTACGGAAGACGAATTGCCCTTCTAGGGATTTATTCTAAAATTATAACAAGAAGACTCCCACCTCTTTAGGTGGGGGATGAATTGTTAACATAATCCTTTAGTATCTTAACCACTAAGTTGCTAAAACTTCTACTGTCTTGTTTTGCTAAATTTTCTAATTGTTTTTTTAACTCCTTTGGTATTGTGATTATAGTTCTTACATTGTCTTTAGAAATTGCCATATTACATCACCTCAAAATAATTATATCACTATTACATCTATTTGACAAGATGATTACACTATGATATAATTAAATTAAAAAAGAGGTGAAATGCTGTGTTAAAGGCTTACAGATATAGATTATATCCAAATAATAAGCAAATAGAATTAATCAACAAAACTATTGGATGTTGTAGATTTGTGTATAACTACTATCTAAACAAAAGAATTGAGTTATATAAAACAGAGCATAAAACGTTTGGATATAACTCTTGTGCAAAAGATTTAACTAATCTTAAAAAAGAGTATGTTTGGCTAAAAGAAGTAGACAGCATTTCACTCCAACAAACATTAAAAGATTTGGACACAGCATATAGTAATTTCTTTAAAGGTAGTGGCTTTCCTAAATTTAAAAGTAAGAAAAATCCTAAACAATCCTACAGAACTCAAAATGTTAACAATAACATTAAAATAGAAAATAGTCGCATTAAACTGCCTAAATTAGGTTGGGTAAAGTTTTCTAATAGTAGAGCGTTCACAGGCAAAATAGTATCCTGCACAATCACTAAAACAAATACAAACAAGTATTTTGTATCTGTTTTAGTTGACACTGAAATAAGAAAGTTGCCTGAAAACGATAATATTTACGCCTTTGACTTAGGCTTAAAAGAATTTTTAATCGATTCTAATGGTAACCACATTGATAACCCAAAAGTATTTAAAAAATATGAAAGCAGGTTAGCTAAACTTCAAAGACAACTTGCCAAAAAGCAAAAAGGTAGTAAAAATTATGAAAAGCAAAGAATTAGGATAGCCAAACTTCACGAAAAAATAGCAAATGCAAGAAATGATTTTTTGCACAAGTTATCCTCAAGGATTATTAACGAAAACCAAGTAATAATCAGTGAGGATTTGAATGTGCAAGGAATGTTAAAAAATCATAACCTTGCAAAATCTATAGTAGACGTATCGTGGAGTGAATTTTGTAGAATGTTAGAATATAAGGCTAATTGGTATGGTAGAGTATACCATAAAATTAACCCTTGGTATGCATCATCTCAAACTTGTTCAGAATGTGGCTATGTTAACAAAGAAATTAAAAAACTATCTGTAAGAGAGTGGGTTTGTGAAAACTGTGGAGCTTTCCACCAAAGAGATGAAAACGCTGCTAAAAACATATTAAACCAAGGGTTAAAAGAATTAGGAATAGCTTAATTATATAAAATAGTAGGGTAGGAACTACCCGAATTTACGCCTGTGGAGATAGTAGGTTACGAGGTTAATGAAGCAGGAATCCCCCACTTCTAAAAGTGGGGGAGGTTCAATTACGAAAGAAGGTGAGATAGATGGATGTATTTTGGCTTATAGTGCTGATAATCGTTACCCTGCTTTTTATCGTGATTGTATCGACCGCAATCGCAAGCAAGGATATACAATCAACAGCACAGCTTATAGCCGAAGAATTGAACCTCACCGATGCACAGACTGAAAAACTTGTCAAGATACTTATGAATAAACGGTAGGGAGGGCTGCAAGGATGAAAAAAGAATTAAGCAACAAAGACATACGAGAAATGAGAAACGAGCAGGGATTTGAATATTGGCAAATTGCCGCCTTGCTCTTTACCACTACGGCTGTAGTGAAAAAGGTGTACTACGGCCATTATACGAAACTGATTGTAAAAAATTGTTCCGAGTGTGGCCAACATTTTTACGGAACGCCATACAGCAAAATAACAATCTGCACTAGAAGCACCTGCAAGCAGAAATTATACGATAAAAAACAGGAAAAGATACCGGCCAAGAGAAAAGTGGATCCAGAAAAGAATAGGATAAGGGAATACACTAGCACCAGCCTGCTTCTGATAGCTGACGATCTCATGCACGACAGAAGCATACATTGGATAGCGCAGATGTACGACAGGGATGAAGCTGACCTGGAGGCATATATCGAAAAAGTGAAAGCTGACGGAACCTTGGAGAAAA
>DUUR01000281.1 GCA_012841425.1 Bacteroidales bacterium
ACCTCGTGTTTCTTCAAGAGTTCAATACCTCTCATTACACGATGAAAAGAGGGTCGCCCCATCTTATCGCGGCGATACTCATCATGAAACTCTTTGGGCCCATCAATTGATATTCCAACAAGGAAGTTGTTCTCCTTAAAAAACCTACACCAATCGTCGTTCAGTAGCGTGCCGTTTGTCTGAATCGAATTTTCAATACGTCGCCCCCTTGCATATTGCTTTTGCAACTCTATTGCTCTCTTATAAAAAGATAAAGGTCGCATAAGCGTTTCACCTCCATGCCATGTAAACATTATTTCGGACATGGTTTGTGATTCAATATACTGTTTTACGAACCTCTCTAGAAGATCTTCACTCATTACAGGATTCTTCTTTTCATATAGATTCTCTTTCTCTAAGTAATAGCAGTAGTCACAATCTAAGTTACACTTCGAACCAACTGGCTTAAGCATAACATACATAGGTTTTGCAAATGGTGCGAAAGTTGACATAAATTATCCTCTAGTGATTTCTTCTTTTTCTGAGTCCCAATACATTGTTCTACCTTCAAGATAAGCACGTGTGCCCATATGAGCAGTAATTGCTTCCTCAAACCCTTGATCTATATCGCATGATGGTTGCTTGCCTGTTCTAATACATTCTAACCATTCATGCAAATGCAAATATGTTGTATTATACCTTTTACCACCAACATATGAGTATAACAAACCACGCTCAGCAAAATATAATTCGGTAGCAGATGTTATTGCATCTAAATCTCTACCAGGAACATAGTGATAAAAAGGCTCATTAGTTTTAATTTTTCCTTCTGCAATCTTGTCTTTATATCTTTCGGATCTTGGGTCTATTGTAACAGAAAGTGAGCTGCCAACCTCCATTGTTGCATCATGTCCCATTATTTTTCTAGTACGTTTAAACTGGCTAGCCAAGGTTGCAGAGTATAACATTGCCAATCCTCTATCCTTATACTCAAAAGTAGTGTGAAGTACATCAGGAACAGTTCTACCGTCTTTAAAGAAATATACACCTCCCGAAGATGTTGCAGATGAGGGGATGCCCAGCTTTAGTATTTGATTCATTGCATCATACTCATGAGTGAGTAAGTCGCCACTCAAGCCTGTACTATAATCCCACCAACATCTCCAGCGAAAAAACCTTTCGAGGCTAAACTTATCACGTGGTTCGGGACCTACATAAGCAGCTAGCCCAGCAGATGTCATGTAATCCATATACTCTTTTATTCTTTCTGGATCACCATCAAACTGTTGCCAATCGATGGTGTTAGGATTAGCCTTAGGGTTAATGTCATACACCCACGCACCATTAGGATCGTTTCTGTTGGTGCCTGTTTCTATAAGAGAGATAGGACCTAAAAGGCCTCTGTCAATTATTTCACGTGCTCTTTCATAAGCCTCAATTTGTCTGTTTTGATGACCAAGTTGAAAAATTACATTACTATTCTTTACAAGCTCTCTTAATGCATAGGTCTCAGGAACAGTCCATGTCATCGGCTTCTCTAAATATACGTGCTTGCCTGCTCTCACTGCATCCATAGTCATCTGTCCGTGCCAATGGTCGGGCGATGCAATAACTACAGCATCAACATCATCTGCAGCTAGTAGCTCTTTGTAGTTTAAATATCTTTTTGGGCTATCACCATATTTACCGTTTAAACCCTCTCTGTATATATTTGCACCTGCAGCAATTCCTTCCTCGGCGTGTACATCAAAAATATCACAGACAGCAGTAATTTTAACATTAAGATCTTCCTGTTCAATAAAATCCTGATACCTTTTATTCGTTGAGTCTGCTTTATTTAAATTTATCAGTTCTTGCACTTCTGTTGGAGATGAAAACCCTAACCCACTCAATAGCTGCTTTCCCCTTATCCCAGTGCCAATTATTCCTATTCTAATAGCTTCTCCGTCGCCTGTGGATGCTGCAAACGGGGCAACCTCTGTGGGAAAATGAAACATATCGGCTGCGGAACGATTGAATATTTCGTTCTTCCTCTTTTTATATACACCATATGCCATTGCACCTAATACAGGCACTGTAGCCAAGGTTTTTAAAGCATCACGTCTTCCTCTAGATACTGGCTTGTTTTCTGATGTACTGTTGTCTTTAGAACTGTTTTCTGTAGATGTATTCTCTGTGTTGTTTTTCACTACAGGTTTGTTCTCATCCGAGTTACTCTTCTTGTCGGTATGTATATTGTTTTTGTTATTTTCTGACATAACTACTCCTATCTTTTAAAAATGCTCTGTCTAATCCTATTATTTTAGATGTGGGAAAGAAGTAAAGTACTACAACTGTCACCAACATCACAAGGTTTTTATTTACCCATAACGTAGTTCCTTCAGAAGGGAGCATATACTCAACATTTAACATAGGTGGGTGGGATAAATAATATAATAATAATAGAATAGCTGCTCCCAAATAACCAACTCTCTCAAAGAGTCCCAATATTAGAAGCAGTCCAATTATCGTTAATCCATAAATGTTTATAAAATCAGTAATTGCCATCAATGTTGGGTTTTCGGCTATCATTGTAAATAATGGAGAAAAAAACCCCTTTGAGTCCATTAAGTAGCCGTATGATGTCCAATTTGGCGATAAGATTTTTGCAAGTCCTTCGTAGAGGAAAAACCAGCCAATAAGAATTCTTAAAACAACCAACCAAGTGAGTTGTGCTTTTGTGTAGGCATAGCCCGAACCTTTATTCATTATTTTTTAATTTGAAAATGAGCTGTAACTTTAATTTATTTGAAAATTAAGGTCGCAAACATACAAATAATTCATGTTGCATTTTCGAAAAAAATTACATGAATTATTAATTGATGTCCAAATTAGATTTAATGATTGTTATTGCTAACTTCTATAACAAATGCTTTTATATAATAACTTTATCACTATTTTTGTGTGTGTATTATGTTGCTAGTTATGCTCAACATTAAAGTGATAGTATTATGAGAAAAATTTCAATACCCACTCTTTTCTTTTTTCTGACTACGGTTATTTTGGCATTTACATTACTGATGACCAATAAAACATCAGATAAAGAATTAGGATATGATAGTTCCACCGTAATGAGTAGAATAAGTCATATTCAGGAACTTGCATTAGTAAAGCACAACTACACGGGAGTTATAGGATTTAAGGATTACAAGAAAATACTAAACATTAATATTCCATTAACCGACAAATATTTTCTTTTGAAGTACAACGGATACTTAAAAGCAGGGGTAGATTTTAGTAGAATTAAGATCAATACTTTGACCGATTCTATG
>DUUR01000282.1 GCA_012841425.1 Bacteroidales bacterium
CTTCAATCTGGTCATCACGTCTAATAAACCAGTTTATATGCTTCTGGTTCATCAGCACCATTTTTGCCAGCGCGGTTCCCCAAGTACCACCTCCTAGGATGCAGATTTTACCTATTAAATCCATTTTGTTTATAATTTCAGTTGTTCAGGCTACTTCAGCTCCGAAGCCTTTTCGGTCCAACTTTTCACCTCGTTGGGTGTAGGATTAGTAAGTTCCAGTTTTAGCTTTTTATTAAGTCCACATATCTCTTGGTGAAGTTTGTTCGGATTCACCTCCTTCAAGCTTTTTACCTCATTGTATCCAGCTTTTATCACTAGTTCAATCCATTCTTCGGGTATACCCAATTGTTTGTATTCTGAAATATTGTCTTTTTTAGCTCTTTTTTCAGGTCTCATTAATGGGAATAATAAAACCTCCTGAATAGATGTCTGACCAGTAAGCAACATGGTTAATCTATCCATTCCAATTCCCATCCCCGACGTAGGTGGCATACCATATTCAAGTGCTCTCAGAAAATCCTGATCAATAAACATAGCCTCATCATCACCTTTTTCTAAAAGACTTAGTTGTTCCTCGAAGCGATTACGTTGATCAATAGGGTCATTCAGCTCGGTATAAGCGTTTGCCAACTCTTTTCCATTAACCATTAGTTCAAATCGTTCGGTCAACTCTGGGTTGTCACGGTGCTTTTTACACAGAGGCGACATTTCTACTGGATAATCTGTAATAAATGTGGGCTGAATATATTTGCCTTCTGCTTTTTCTCCAAATATTTCGTCAATGAGTTTTCCTTTTCCCATTGTTTCATCTTGTTCAACTCCCAACTCCTTGCACACTTCACGTACCTGGTCTTCGTTCATTCCGCTAATATCGATACCTGTATGGTCTTTAATAGCATCAATCATTGTAACTCTTTTGTAGGGAGCCTTAAAATCTATTTCGTTTTCACCAACTTTTACTTTAGTAGTTCCAAGTACTTTTAAAGCTACATGTTCAAGCATTTGCTCGGTAAACTCCATCATCCATTTATAGTCGGTGTATGCAACATAAATTTCCATTACCGTAAACTCTGGATTATGAGTTCTATCCATACCTTCATTGCGGAAATTGCGCGAGAACTCATATACACCATCAAAACCACCTACAATAAGGCGTTTTAAGTAGAGCTCGTTGGCAATTCTTAGATATAAATCAATATCAAGTGCGTTCAAATGTGTTATGAAAGGTCGTGCTGCAGCTCCTCCTGGAATACTCTGTAGAACAGGAGTGTCTACTTCAAGATAACCTCTTTGATCAAAAAACTCCCTCATAGCATCAAATATATGAGTTCGTTTAGTAAAGATGTCTTTTACATCTTCATTTACCAGTAGGTCAACATACCTCTGACGGTAACGTAATTCAGGATCCGTGAATTTGTCGTAAGTCACACCATCTTTAACCTTAACAACTGGCAAAGGTCTCAATGATTTAGAAAGAAGTGTTATTGACTCAGCGTGAATTGAGATCTCTCCCATTTTTGTGCGGAAGACTAATCCTTTAATACCAATAAAATCGCCAATGTCAAGCAGTTTCTTAAAGAAGTTGTTGTACAAATCTTTGTTCTCTCCCGGGCATAAATCATCACGAGTAACATAAATCTGAATTCTTCCTTTCGAATCCATCAATTCAATAAATGATGCTTTCCCCATAATTCGGCGACCCATTATTCGTCCCGCTATACTCACCTCGCGGCGATCAGCATCATCCGAAAATTCATTTTTTATATCGTTGGAGTATGTATTAACTTCGTATCCAGACGCAGGATAGGGCTCTATTCCCATGCGTCTCAACTCGTCAAGACTCTGTCTGCGTATTATTTCTTGTTCGCTTAGTTCTAAATTATGCATAGTAAATAAAATTCATACAAAAGTACAAAATAATTTCCTTTAGACGTATAATTCACTGAATGAATTGGTCATAATTTTAAAAATCATCTATTTATGTCCGCTATTTCGTTACACTTTTTGAAAAATATGTACCTTTGTACTCCGCAATCATTTTGTACTTAAAATATGAGTTCAGCGATTAATGTGTAAGTAAAATCCAAATTTTGATGTCAGAAGTAAATTTAAAAGGATTAGGTGTAGCCCTAATAACACCATTCACAAGAGATGGTTTAGTAGATTTTGAAGCCCTTTCACGCCTGGTTAATTTCCAGATAGAAAATGGCACTAGTTATATAGTAGCTTTAGGCACAACTGCCGAGACTCCAACATTGACAGGCATAGAAAAAGCCGATGTAGTAGAATGTATACTTAAAGAAGTGAAAGATAGGATTCCTGTAGTCATTGGAATCGGTGGCAATAATACAGCTTCTGTGGTAGAAGAGTTGAAAAGCACCAATTTTACAGGTGTTAGTGCAGTCCTGTCTGTAACCCCATATTACAATAAACCAACTGATGAAGGTCTGTACCAGCATTATCGATCGCTCTCAGAAGCTTCACCAGTTCCTTTAATCTTATATAATGTTCCAGGAAGAACAGGTGTTAATATGAGTCCAGAGACAACTCTTAGAATTGCAAGAGATTTTAAGAATGTAATAGCCATTAAAGAGGCATCGGGTGACCTCAATCAGATCGAAAAAATAATAAAAGGATCCCCAGAAGGTTTCAAAGTTATATCGGGTGACGACGCAGTAACTTCTTCAGTCATAGAGCTAGGGGGAATTGGGGTGATATCTGTTTTTGGCAATGCATTTCCTAAAGAAATGTCTTGGCTTGTTAATAATGCTCTTGCTGGTAACTCATTGAGTGCAAGAATGAAAATGGAGGATAATTTTAATGAGCTGTTTCACCTCATTTTTGTAGAGGGTAATCCTGCAGGTGTTAAATCTATACTTTATCAAAAAGGGATGATTGATAATATATTGAGATTGCCTCTAGTTCCAGTAAGCGAAAAAACAGATCAGTTAATAAAGGATGAACTCAAAAAGGTTGCCACTTTATAAGATATCCCTTTATTTTTATACTTTTGTTCTATAAATCAAATATTTCAATCTCAAAATAATGAATCGATTGTTTATCCCCTTTGTTGTATTAATAATAATGTTAAATTTAAGCTGTTCGGAAAAGAAGTCCTCTGTCAAGACCGATAGTATTGATGTTGCAAACATAGACACTACCGCATTGCCTGGCGAGAGTTTTTATCAATATGCTACAGGAGGTTGGCAAAAAAACAATCCAATCCCCGATGAGTATGCACGTTATGGTTCTTTCGACAAGCTTCGAGAAAATAATCAAGTTCAGATTCAAGAGCTAATTCAAGAGCTAGTGTCACAAGATAATGTCTACGGGTCTAATGGGCAAAAAGTTGGAGACATGTACACCATGGGTTTGGATAGCCTAAAATTAAATAAAGATGGTGCGTCACCAATACTCCCTTATCTAAATCAAATATCAGAAGCCAAAAGCAGAGAGGATATAATTAGGATTATGGTAGAAGTAAGTAAAATTGCCTCTAATCCTTTTTTTGGTTTTTCTGTAGGTCCCGACGATAAAAATAGTGAAATGAATATTGCCCATATCTACCAGTCGGGTATTAGCATGGGCGATAGAGACTATTATCTTTCAAATGATAAACATTCACAAAACCTACGTAAAGGATATAAATCATTAATTGAAACTCAGTTTCAAAATGCAGGTTTTAGCGAGTCAGATTCCAGAAGAGCAGCTAAAAATGTAATGGTCATAGAGACAGAGCTCGCACAAGCTCATATAACTAGAGAGATGAGACGAATACCAGAACTCAATTATCATATGATGTTGGTGTCGGAACTGAACAATAATATAGCACCATTTGAGTGGAATTCTTATTTCGATGCATTAGGTGCAAATAATCTTGATAGTATAAATGTGATGCATGTCGAGCCCCTTAAAGCGGCTATTGCAATCATTAATAGAGAGACTGTTCAAGTGTTACAGGATTATCTAAGTTGGAAAATAATAGACTCTTCAGCCAATTACTTAAGTGATGATTTCGTAAATGCTAACTTCGAATTTTATGGCAAGATGATGAGTGGAAGTAAAGAGCTTCGCCCTCGTTGGAGAAGAACCATAGACGTTGTTAGCGGATCAATGGGTGAGGCAGTTGGACAGCTTTATGTGCAAAAATATTTTCCTCCCGAAGCAAAAGAGAGGATGCTTAAATTGGTAGATAATCTTACTCTTTCCTTAAGTGATAGAATCAACCAGCTCGAGTGGATGAGTAGTGAAACTAAAGAGAAAGCTCAAGAAAAGCTTGGTACTTTTATTGTCAAAATTGGATATCCTGATAAATGGAAAGATTACTCTTTACTTGAAATAAAAGATGATTCATACTGGCAAAACAGAGTTCGCGTAGCTCATTTTGCTTATAACGAAATGATAGAAGAGC
>DUUR01000029.1 GCA_012841425.1 Bacteroidales bacterium
ACATGGGAATCCTTCTAAAAAGTCCTGTTATCTTAGGTGCATGTGAACTGACATCAAAAAAAGATGTACTTAAAAGAGCAGAACAAGAAGGGGTTGGGGCTGTTGTATATAAGTCTATTTTTGAAGAACAAATTCAAATGGATAACTTGATACATGATGAGCAATTGGAAGAGTATAACGACATACATGCCGAGATGCTTACCAATCATCCAAATATAGATCGCTCAGAAATTGAACATTATTTGCATCAACTTAGAAAAGCTAAGGAAAGTGTGTCTATACCGATTATTGCAAGTTTAAATGCTGTAAATGAATCCTCTTGGATACGCTATGCTTCATTGATAGAAGAAACTGGTGTGGACGGTATCGAGCTCAATCTTTATCAAACACCCACTCGTTTTGACCTAGATGGCAATGCAATTGAAAAACAGCAGATTGAATTAGTCACTAAAATTAAGAACAAGCTTTCTATCCCAATTAGTATAAAGTTGAGTCCAGATTACACCAATATACTACACTTCGCACAGCAGCTAGACAATGTAGGAGTTGATGCTATGGTTATGTTTAACGCTTTTTTTCAACCTGATATTAATATTGAGAAAGAGAAACATAAAAAATCTTTCAATTTAAGTAGGAGAGGCGATTACAAGAAATCTCTAAGATACGCAGGAATGCTACATGGTCGTATTAAAGCCGATATTTGCAGTAGTCTAGGCGTTTTTGATGGAGAAGATGTAATAAAACTACTCCTCTCGGGTGCTTCATGCGTACAGGTTGTAAGTGCTGTGTATAAGTATGGTACATCTGTTATTTCTGAAATTAATAAAACAATCTCAGAGTGGATGGACAGAAAAGGCTATAGCACCATTGATGATTTTAAAGGAAAGCTATCAGACTCCACATTAAACAAAAACGATAGTGTGCTTATTTATAAAAGAGCGCAGTACATAGATCTTTTATTAAACTCAGATACTGTTTTTGGAGAGAAGCTATAAGTAGGTCTTTATAACTTATTGGTAAATAAACAATAGGGGAGCAATATCTTCATTTAGATTATGCTCCCCTAAATTGTTTATTGTAGGAGGAAGTTAAAGTCATCCTCATCAGAGAGTTCCAAAGGCTCTTTACCATACTTAAATACCCTAGCCTTTCTGTTACCAATTAATGCTAAATCATCGTTTTCGAGCATAAGCATAGTCCCTTCACGAAGACCCACAACATGTGTTTCTTTGTTTGCTTCAATGAACTCATTTATGCGCATTTCGCGCGTTTCACCACCATGGTTTGCAGGGTTGTCATCTAAATAATGAGGGTTTATTTGAAATGGCACCAACTTTAGGGTTTTAAACTTAATAGGCTCCACAATTGGCATGTCGTTGGTTGTTTTCAACGATGGGCAAGCTATATTTGAACCAGCACTCCAGCCAATATAAGGTGTTCCTTGTTTTACTTTTTTGCGAATAACTTTCATTAAACCTTTTTCTTGAAGCATCTTTACTAGTTGCCAAGTATTGCCCCCACCCACAATTATAGCATCAGAGTTTTCAATTGCTTCAATAGGGTTTAAAAAACGATGAATGCTTGTAACATGATGACCTATTTCTGCAAATCTATTGTTTACCTTTGTTTCGTATTCTTCAAAAGAAAAGGTAACAGCTGCATAAGGTATAAAGATTGCATTAGTTGATTTGTCTCCCAAGAAGTCTTTAATATTATTCTTAGGATAATCTAAATAGTCTTCTCCTGGGTTAGTAGAATTGCTAATTAACAGTAGTCTCATCTAATTATTATTTAAGTTGTGAAAATACAAATATACAGAAATTTAGGCAAAAAATATTTTAATACTGCTAATTGAGCTAGATTTGTAATCTAATAATTGATTTAGAAAAATGGAAGAGATAATAAAAAAAATAAGAACCGACCTGAGGTTATCTATGAACGGTGCTGTATCTACAAGTATGCGCGATAAAGGTATTAACTATAGAATGAATTTTGGAGTTGGTATTCCTAGGATAAATGAGATATCCGAGAAATATAAACAAGATCAGAATTTAGCCGAAACTTTATGGAATGATGATGTACGCGAATTAAAGATTTTAGCCACTTTGCTATATCCAATTGAGCAATTTAGCAAAGAGTTGGCAATGAGTTGGATTGTGGAAGTTAAAGACCAAGAATTACGAGAGCAACTTTGTAAGAATCTTTTACAGAACCTACCATTTGCCGATGAGCTGGTTGAAGAAAGCACAAAAAATAGCATTGAATATATTCGTTCTACTGGCTATTGGTTGTTTGCTAGGTTGTGTATCATAAAAGCAGAAACATTAGAAAAGATTAATCCTGATTTACTCCTTCAAAATGCAATATCAGACCTTAACAGTCAATCAATGTTATTACGCCAATCAGCTCTTAATGTGCTCAAATATTATGGTCGTATGTCTAAAGAAAAGGCTAGTAATGTGTTACAAAAGGTTTCACACTTCGAGAGTTCAGAAAACTTTATGGAGAAAGAGATGCTTAGTATACTTAAGTTTGAATTTGGAGTGGAAAGTTAGCTTCACTCCAAATTAGTTTAGTTTTTATAATTTCTCTTTATAAAATACATAGATAATGATATATTAAATATCAGAAAGGCGCCACTGCCTGCAAAGAAAACTCCTTTCCAGTGTGGAAATATAATTAATGATGTTATTGATGCAATTGCCAGGATAGCAATAATAACCCATAAAACTGTAAGAACTTTTTTTCTTTTAGACATATCCTTGATATTTTATTCAATTGGCTTAAATAATTAGTTTGTTGCTTCTGTAAATATGCTATTCATGATGATAAGGCTCATTATTCAATATTGTCATTGCACGATAAATCTGTTCTACAAATAATAATCTAACCATTTGATGCGTTAAAGTCATTTTGGAAAGCGATAGTTTTTCATTAGAAATTGCTACAATATCTTCAGAAAAACCGTATGGCCCACCAATTAAGAATACCAAACGTTTTGAAACAGTAATCGTTTTGTTTTCAATATACTTTGCAAAATCTTTAGATGTAAGTTGTTTCCCCTTATCGTCTAATAGTACTATATAATCCGAGGGTTGCAGGCATTTTTTAATACTATCGCCCTCTAATGTTTTTTGTTCTTTCTCCGATAGGTTTTTACTCTTTTTTACATCCGGCAATGTTCTTAATTCAATAGGAATATAAAAGTTTATCCTTTTAATATAATCATCAATTAATTGAATAATTAGCCTATTGTCGGTTTTGCCAACAGCTATAAGTAATATTTTCATATAATTAAACTACCTGTTTTCTTATGTTTTCTGGATATATCTTTGCCTCAAACAATTAAAAACCGTTCAGTAGTTACAAATATAGCCGATAAATTTGTAATTTTGCATATATTATTATTCAAAATTATTAACAAAACAGGTGTTCGGTTGTTTAAGTTGCAAGCTGGCCTGTCTCTTATAAACATTAATTGATGGATGAAAAAAAGTTGATAAGCAACCTAGTAGAGCTGGCTTTTGCTGAAGATATAGGCGATGGAGATCATACTACATTATGCTGTATTCCCAAAACCGAGATAGGCTCATCTGAGCTAATAATAAAGGAGGATGGTATCCTTGCTGGTGTTGAAGTTGCAATTGGTGTGTTTAAGAAACTCGACTCTGATTTAAAAGTTGAGGTATTTTTAAATGATGGAGCACATGTAAAAAAGGGAGATGTAGCTTTTATAGTTGAGGGTAAAGTGCAATCAATCTTGCAGGCAGAGCGACTTGTTCTGAATATTATGCAAAGAATGAGTGGTATTGCAACTATTACTAATAAGTATGTAAAAGAATTGGAGGGTACTTCTGCTAAAGTTTTAGATACCCGCAAAACAACTCCGGGAATGCGTATTCTTGAAAAGCAAGCGGTGAAAATTGGTGGTGGAGTAAATCATAGAATAGGGCTATTTGATATGATTCTGCTAAAAGACAATCATGTAGATTTTGCAGGAGGCATTGAAAAAGCGATACATAGAGCCAAGCAATATCTGAAGGATAATAATTTGGATTTAAAGATTGAGATAGAGGTTAGAAGTCTCAACGAGCTTGAAGAAGCACTAAGAGTTGGGGGAATAGATAGAATTATGCTAGATAATTTTAGCACCGAAAAGACCAAAGAGGCTGTTCAAATAGTAAATGGCAGAGTGGAGCTAGAGTCATCAGGTGGAATTAATTTTAATACAATTCGCGATTATGCATTAACTGGTGTCGATTTTATATCAGTTGGTGCACTTACACACTCTGTGATGAGTTTAGATATGAGTCTTAAAGCAATTTAATTATAAAGGTTATCTGTATTTATGAACGAGAAAGAAGTGAAGTTAGAGCTGCTAGATAGAAGATATATGAGGATGGCTTTTATATGGTCTGAAAACTCCTATTGTGAGCGAAGAAAAGTTGGAGCACTTATAGTAAAAGATAAAATGATTATTTCTGATGGATATAATGGTACTCCATCGGGATTTGAAAATATATGCGAAGATGAGAATAATGTAACAAAGCCTTATGTTTTACATGCAGAGGCTAATGCTATAACTAAAGTTGCACGTTCAAATAACAGTAGTGACGGTGCAACTCTTTATGTAACCTCATCTCCATGCATTGAGTGTGCAAAATTAATTATACAGGCTGGAATAAGTAGAGTTGTATATGCAGATGCCTACAGATTAAGCGATGGTGTTGAATTACTAAAAAGAGCAAATATAGAGCTGGTTTCAGTTGAAACGGATTAAAAACGATATAGAGAATTGATGAATTCAAAAAGTAGAAAAGGTACTTGGTTGCCCCTATGGATAGCTATAGGAATAGGACTAGGCATTTTTATTGGTAGTAAGTATGGTGTACTCGGCAGAACCGGTAGGGTGGATGGTTTTGGCAAAATGGGTGCTGTTTTAAACTATGTGCGAGAATCGTATGTAGATAGTGTAGATATGTATAATCTGGTTGAAGATGCACTGCCCAATATATTGCAAGAGTTAGACCCTCACTCAGAGTATATTTCGGCCGAGGATATGAAGCGGGTAAACGAATCGCTTGAAGGACATTTTACCGGAATTGGAGTAAGCTTTTATATTTTAAAAGATACAATAGTTGTTACAAGTATAGTGCCGGGTGGACCATCTGAGGCAGCTGGAATTGCTCCTTGGGATAGAATTGTTTTGGTTGATGATTCAGTAGTTGCTGGCAAGAGTATAAAAAATGAAGATGTACTTAAAAAACTACGAGGTGAAGGTGGAACAGAGGTAAAGCTTGGTATTAAAGGTGCCGATAGCAATGAAATTCATGATATAATTGTTACTCGCGGAAATATACCCACCAACAGTGTAAACGCCTCTTATATGCTGACTGATAAAATTGGTTTCATTAAGCTAGGTACTAATTTTGGGTTTAACACGTTTAGTGAATTTATCTCTGCAATATCAAAGCTAAAGAGTCAAGGTGCCAACTCATTTATAATAGACCTTAGAGGAAACTCTGGAGGATCGTTAGAGGTGGTTGTTTCAATGGTAAATGAATTTTTGCAAAAAGGCGATCTCATTGTTTATGCAGAAGGACGTGATTTTCCTAGGACCGATAATTATGCTAATGGTTCTGGAATTAGCAAAGAGGATGATGTTGTTGTATTGATTGACGAGTTGAGTGCATCGGCAAGTGAAATATTTGCAGGTGCAATTCAAGATCACGATAGGGGTTTAGTAATTGGTAGACGCTCTTTTGGAAAAGGAATAGTGCAAAGTCAAAGACTATTTCCCGATGGTTCGGCAGTAAGGCTCACTGTTGCAAGATACTACACGGCTTCTGGTCGTTCTATTCAAAGAAAATACGAGAAAGGTAAATATGATGAATATGAGATGGATGCAATAAATAGGTATCTTAAGGGCGATTATATCAATATCGATACTCTTTCTAACAACCTTACGCTATATCAAACTCTTGGAAATAGAGTCGTTTATGGTGGAGATGGCATTATGCCCGATATTTTTGTGCCACGAGATACAGTTGGAGTGAACTCATATTTCAATACAGTTGTTAATAGTAGACTAGACGAACAGTATGCAATGATATATTCAGACTCTAACAGAAAAAAGCTAAGTAGCTTTGATACTTGGTCTGAACTTTACAGATATCTACGTCAACAACCACTTTTAATGAATTTGGTTAGTTTCGCAGATAATAACGGAGTGAGGATAAGACCATACTATATACAGGAGTCTAGCGATTTGTTTGAGAAAAATTTACACGCTTATATTGTAAGAAATTTCTTTGGCGAAGAAGCCTTCTGGGCTGCTTACTATAAGGATGATCCCCTGATACATAAAGGGATTGAGCTTGTTGAAACAGGCAAGACAAAAAGAGAAAGTATAATTAATGAAGAATATAAGTGAATCATTTTATTGGGTAAAACCACTAAATGTGAAATTTATTATATCTTTGTTCTACACCAATATCGTAAAGTAATACAAAGACTTATAAGCTGATGAGCAAAATTATTCAAAATTATTTAGCACGTAGAGTTCTTTCCAGAACTGCCATTCTTGTTATTGATACATTAATGATTGTCTTTTCTTGCCTTATAATGTATCT
>DUUR01000283.1 GCA_012841425.1 Bacteroidales bacterium
AGTAACTTTAACTCATAGTCTTGGAACTATAGATGTGTTGAAAAATCCACAAAGGGTTGTTGTGCTCGACTATTCAGCCTTAGAGAATCTCGATTTTCTTGGAATAAAGCCAGTTGCAATTCCTAAATCAAACCTACCTTCACATCTTCGTAAATATGGAGATGACCCTTCAATTGTTGATGTTGGAAGCATAACTGAAGCTAATCTTGAAAAGATAAATGAAGTTAACCCCGACCTGATTATAATGGGCGGAAGAATTATTGATTTCTATAATCAGTTGTCGGGCATTGCACCAGTATTATATCCACAAATAACAGATGCCGATGACTACATGGCAGCATTTGAGAAGAACCTAAACGATCTTGCTCTACTTTTCGATAAACAAGATGAAGTTGATATAGCACTTGAAGGTGTGAGGAAGAAGGTTGAAGAAGTAAATGAAGTTACATCAGGCTCAGATGCAAAAGCTCTTATATTATTACACAACCGAGGCAGATTTAGTGCTTATGGCAGTGGTTCACGCTTTGGTATGGTTCACGACGTTCTAGGTGTACGTGAAGCGGTTGAGGGGCTTGAAGTTCATCGTCATGGAAACCCTGTATCTAGTGAGTTTGTACAAAAAACAAATCCTGACATACTTTTCATTGTTGATAGGAGCATGGTTGTTGACAAAGCTATTCTAGATAAAGCAGAGGTTGAAAATAAGCTTATACAGCAGACAAATGCAGCAAAAAACAGTAAAATTTATTACCTAAGTCCCGAAATGTGGTACCTAGCAGGAGGAGGTATTACTTCTTTAAATATAATGATAGACGAGGTTGCACAAGCTTTTAATTAATTGTATTTTTGATCGTAAAACATCAAACCATATAATTATGCGATTTAAAGCAATCATTTCATTTATTTTAATCTCTACATTAAATTTTGCTCAACAGAAGCCATCACAAAGTTGGATAGACCAGAACTATTCTATGTTTATCCACTTTGGTTTATATTCTGTCTATGGAGGTGTATATGAAGATGAGCCTGTTAAGCGAGGATACAGTGAGCAAATACAATCATTTGCAGGTATATTTAGTGATTGGTATGGTAATACTACTAATACATTCAACCCAACGAGCTGGAATCCGGATGAGATTGTAGCATTGGCCAAAAATGCTGGTATGAAATCCATCGTTTTTACTTCTAAGCACCACGACGGATTTTGTATGTATCACTCAAAGTATACCGATTTTAATATTGTTGATGCAACCCCTTATAGCAAAGATTTAATGAAAGATCTTGCTGATGCCTGCAAAAGAGGAGGAATTGACTTTGGAGTATATTATTCACTTATCGATTGGCATTATCCTCATGGATATCCAATCTCAAGTCATAATGCAGATCCTTTAACAGATGAGCATTACCAATATAATCTAAAACAGGTTGAGGAGATTATGACCAATTATGGTGATATTTCTGAAATATGGTTTGATATGGGTTCTCTTACACCCACACAGAGCAAGGGCTTGTATGATCTTGTGAACAGGTTGCAACCAAATTGCATGATCAGCGGCAGATTAGGCAACGATTATGTAGATTTTGCTGTAATGGCCGATAATGAGTATCCAGATTATAAAATGGGCATACCTTGGCAAACAGCAGCTTCAATGTTTGATGAAACATGGGGTTATAGATCCTGGCAAGAGAGAGGTGATGTTAACTCAAAGGTTAAAGAGAAAATATTAAGCCTTATAAAAGTTGTAAGTAGGGGTGGTAATTATTTGCTTAATATTGGTCCCCGCGGCGATGGATCTATAGTAGAATATGAGAAAGAAGTATTGCTTGAGATGGGTAAATGGCTTCAGCAAAATAGTGAAGCAATATACGGCACCAAAGCAAATCCTTTCCACTCATCTGCAAAATGGGGAGATATAACCTCAACTAGTAATACTATATATGCTTTTATTACAAATACGCCTGAATCAAAAAAAATAAAGATAGAAGGGTTTACAGGGAAAATAAGCAGTGTGAGCTTGTTGTCTAGCGGCGAAAATATACCATTCACCCAAAATAAAAGAGCTTTAGAAATTAATATTTCAGATATTTCCTCAGATGTTTTAGTCCCAGTAGTGAAGATAAGTTTTGATAATGGGTATAGCATTCAACCAGAAGCTATAGTTTCTAATAGTGCATTAAATGCATATAACTCAATGCCACTTTTTGCGCATTCTAGTCTTAACTACTATGCTGGTTACAAAAGTTTAATTGGCTATGATTGGGCGTTGAACACACGCAAGAAGGCAGTTTCTCCTGAAATCACGTTCACAGAAAGTGAAATAGGACGTAAGGTTGAACTTCAAATAGGTGATATTAACCATTCAGTTGTGCTCGAATCAACCAAAAAAGAAACTGTTAGTTTAGTAAAATACTCAACTAAATGGGCTGATACATACCGCAAAGCAGGCAGAGGAGTATTTGGGTTTGTTGAAGAGGAAGGGGTTACTTTTGTTGATATAAATGCACCAGACTCAAGATGGAGACAGGTAAAAGACTTTCAAAATGGTGAGGTATATAACGAATCTATAATAGAGAGGCAAAGTGTTATATTTCTCCAAGAAATAGAATCTATACAAAGTCAAACCGCAGCTGTGAAGATAAGAGGTGGTAATGCAATGTATATTTTATTAAATGGGAAGTATATAACTGCCCACTTCTCGCCCGATCGAATAAAAGATCAAGAAGAAATAGTTCTGCTTCCACTCAAAAAAGGTGTCAATCAACTAATTGTTAAGTACTATAATGGTTTCGATACAGAGCTTACATATAGTATAACCCCACTTGAAGAATGGCAGCAATACAGCATTAAGTTACCCTCGTTTACAATTAAGAGAAATGATACTCATAGAATTTCGCTTCGATCTGAAGATGCTATTTCAAACGTTTCGCCACTACGATTGAATAATATCACTTTGAAGTTCTAGATATTTTGCATATTTAAGGCAAACAAAATAAGCTTTTCCTTTATATAAATGAAGGTGAATATACTGTTTATACAGTTTCGCCCCCTCATTTTAATTATTCCAACTCATTGATTATCTTTGCAACGTAAAAATTATAGCAAATAATCTTGTTAATGGCATTGATAAACTCTAGTCGAAATTTTAACTTCTAGGGTTATGCATAAAATAAACTTGTAAATTATGAAACCACTTTTTGTACAATATCCAAAATGCGGAACCTGCAGAAAAGCTGCCCAGTGGCTAGAAGCAAATGGAATAGATGTTACTTCAAGACACATAGTTGAAGATAATCCTCAGAAAGAAGAGCTTTCTAAATGGATCAAAAAGAGCGGATTACCTATCAACAGATTCTTTAATACATCTGGAATGATTTATAGAGAACAGAATCTTAAAGAGAAGGTTAAAACTGCTTCTGAAGATGAGTTGCTCGATATCCTATCATCAAATGGCATGGTGGTTAAGCGACCTATTGTTGTGGGAGATGATTTTGTGCTTGTTGGGTTCAACGAGAAAGAGTGGAAAGAGAAATTGAGTTAAACTTTCTCATTCACAGTTGTCTCATTCACAGTATTCTGATTCATAATAGATCAAATATAATATTAAAGTAAAGAAATCGCATTTATATGAAAATAGCCAATATAGAGTTCCCCGAAAGGCCTGTTTTTTTGGCCCCTATGGAAGATGTTACCGATGTAGGATTTAGACTGCTATGCAGGCAGTTTGGGGCTGATATGGTCTATACTGAATTCATATCAAGCGATGCTTTGATTAGGGAAATAAAAAAGACAAAGAGGAAGATACTATTTAGTGAAGAGGAGCGACCATTAGGTATTCAAATATATGGTAGCGATCCGGATACAATGGTAGAGGCAGCCAAAATATGTGAGGATGCGAATCCCGATATTATAGATATAAATTTTGGTTGCCCTGTAAGAAAAATTGCAGGAAAAGGGGCAGGGTCTGGTTGTATGAAAACACCAGAACTTATGCTTGATATTACTGAGAAAGTAGTTAAAGCTGTAAATAAACCTGTTTCAGTAAAAACACGCCTTGGTTGGGATGATGATTCAAAAATTATTGTTCCTCTCGCAGAACAATTACAAGACTGCGGAATTGTAGCACTCACTATTCATGGTCGCACCCGTTCTCAGATGTATAAAGGCGATGCCGACTGGTCTTTAATCCGCGACGTTAAGAACAATCCTCGCATGCATATACCTATTATCGGAAATGGTGATGTTACTAGTCCCGAGATTACCAAACAACGGTTCGATGAAACAGGTGTTGATGCAATTATGATTGGAAGAGGTAGTATTGGCGCTCCATGGATTTTTGAAGAGATAAAGCATTACCTCAGCACAGGTGAGAATATGCCAATGAGACCATTTATGTGGTATCTAAATATATTAAAAGAGCAAGTACAAAGCAGTGTAGAGCGACTAGATGAGATTAGGGGAATACTGCATATGCGCCGCCACCTTGCCGCCACACCTTTATTTAAAGGTATACCCGACTTTAAGCCTACAAGAATAGCTATGCTACGAGCTAACACCCTTGAAGAACTCTTCTCAATCATTGATGAAATACCTTTTAAATTTGAGGATTATATCACCAACAATCAAATTATAAGTGAATTTTCTGTGTAGAGGGTATATAGATTATAGCTATTATCTTTTTACTATTGATGTAAATAGAAAAACAACGTAAATAAATAAGGTGAAGTGAGTTAATATTTTTTGTACTTTAGGAGTCTAACAGAAAAATGAAAGAATATATGAAAAAAATTATAATCACTTTAGGAATATTATTTGCTGCTGTAGCAATTTCTACAGCACAAGAGAAAGGAATAATAGCAGATGTCTTGCGTAATAGTATAGAGCATAAGGTTGAATCGATGCAGAAGTTAATTGGTTTTGATGACGAAATTGCGCTTGAATTAAAAGAGCTTGAATTAAAATACCTACTGGATGTGCAGAAAGCAGAAACATGTTTCCTTTGTAATACTAGCAGAAGGATAAAAAAATTGCAGTCTGCCCGTGAGGACAAACTGCAGGAAATCTTACCAAGAGATCAATATATTAAGTATCACTCTATAGAAAACAATCTATTAAACAAAGACAACCAATTATGGCTTCGTTAAACTTACTTTTTAATTAATAGAGGTAACATTTTTGGGTTATCAATAATAACACCCTCTCTGTATATTGATTCCATTGTTGAGTAAAGCTCAGCATCTTCAAGTTGAATATTTAATGTACTTCTTGTTTGTGATACTGTGTATGGCTTACCAGTAATTAAAGATATCGCTTTTGCAAACAAGTAATCATCTGTATCGCCAATTGGTTTCCATATAGCTGTATTACGCTCATTTACATTAGTTTCAGATATGGAATGGTTGGGAATTAATCCATTAGTTGCAATAAAGTCTTTATTATCCTTATCGGTATATCTACCAACTATGGGCTGCATTGCCCAATTTTTCAAATTACTCTTATCAGCATTTGAAATACTTGATTCAACATAAATGGGCTGTGCCC
>DUUR01000284.1 GCA_012841425.1 Bacteroidales bacterium
ATAAATATTATCGACATTTTTGTCTGAGATTAAAATTATTAATATATCTTTGCTAATACATTCGTGATATTTTTTATAGGGTTTAATCATAACAGTTAAATTCAAAAAAGGTTCTCACTTATAATTAATAACAATATGTCATAAATGAAAGGAGGAGCAATTTATGTTTTCAAAAACCTGTGAATATGGAATTAAAGCTGTTTTGTATATAGCCTCACAATCAATAGAAAATAAACGAGTAAAAATTGGAGATATAGTACAAAACATAGATTCTCCTGAAGCATTCACAAGTAAAATACTTGGAGTATTATCAAAAAACGAAATAATTAGTTCACAGACAGGCCCAAATGGAGGTTATGAAGTTAAGGATGAGAACCTTCATTCACTAACTATTGCCGATATAATAAAAGCAATTGAAGGTAATGATTTTTTCGATGGTTGTGTTTTGGGATTAAGCCACTGTAATCCAAATGAGCCTTGTCCAATGCATAATACTGTAGACCCTATAAGAAGTAGGATGAAAAAGGTTTTACAAAACACAACTATTTACGATCTTGCAAAAAGAGTTGAAAATAAAGAATCAACCTTGGTACGGTAATTAAACACTTAAAGAGCGGTATTACTATATTTTAATTTACGATGTTTTTGTCTTAGATAAGATATTTATTCTATATTTCACATATATGATTAAATAGGTTTATATAAAAACTTAATTACTAACTTCAAATTAAAAATTCAGTATGTCACAAAAAAAACTTTGGATTTCTCTAGGATTAGTGATTCTGATATCATTTGCTGTATTAATTTACTATGGTAATGAAATATATCAAAAAGCTCCACCTGTTCCAGAACAGGTAGTAGACAAATCGGGAAATATTCTTTTCACAGGACAAGATATTAAAGATGGGCAGAATGTATGGCAGAGTATTGGAGGACAAGAAATTGGTAGCATATGGGGACATGGTGCCTATGTGGCACCAGACTGGACTGCCGACTATTTACATATGGAAGCTCAATACCTTTTAAATAAATGGTCTAAGGAAGATCATGGTGTTGTTTTTGAAGATCTAAAAAAAGATGAAAAAGCTACATTGGAAAGTAGGCTTCAAACATTTCTCAGAGTCAATACATACGATGAAGCTTCTAATAAACTTGTTATAGATCGAGAAAGATATGAAGCATTTCTGCATATTCATGATTTTTATAGTAAACTATTTATGAATGATCCCGAGCTCAAGAAACTGAGAGCGGATTATGCAATTGCAGAAAACACAATTAAAGATGAGGGACGCATGGAGAAAATGTCGCAGTTCTTTTTCTGGGCATCTTGGGCATGTGTAACTGAACGTCCAGGCTCTGATATAACATATACTCACAACTGGCCTCCAGACGAACAGATTGGCAATACTGCTACTAGCGATCTTATTTTATGGACAGGTTTCAGTATCGTAATGCTTCTATTAGGTATAGGTATAATGATATTTGTGCAGGCACGTACAAAAGAGGAAGAGATCCTGAAACCAGTAGAAGACCCACTAATGAATCAGGTGATTACTCCATCAATGTGGGGCGTAAAGAAGTATTTCTGGATTGTAAACCTCATGATTCTTGCTCAAATTCTCTTGGGTGTGATAACTGCCCATTATGCGGTAGAGGGTGATGGTTTTTATGGTATAGACATCTCTAGATTTATCCCTTACTCCATAACCCGCACTTGGCATCTTCAGCTTGCTATATTTTGGATTGCAACATCGTGGCTAGCAACTGGACTATATATTGCTCCATCTCTCAGTGGTAGAGACCCTAAATATCAGAAGGCTGGTGTTAATGTTTTATTTGTAGCACTTCTTATTGTTGTTGCAGGATCATTAATAGGACAGTGGTTTGGGGTTATGCAAAGACTAAGTCTCACAGACAACTTCTGGTTTGGACATCAAGGTTATGAATACGTGGACTTAGGCAGGTTCTGGCAAATATTACTTGTCATAGGTCTCTTTTTGTGGCTTGCGCTTATGGTTCGTCCAATACTTCCAATAATCCGAAAAGGCACTTCCGAGAAAGGTCTTTTAATAATGTTCTTAATATCATGTGCTGCAATTGCATTGTTTTATGCAGCGGGACTTATGTGGGGACAGACAACCAACCTAGCTATTGCAGAATATTGGCGTTGGTGGGTAGTGCACCTTTGGGTAGAAGGTTTCTTCGAAGTCTTTGCCACAGTTGTTGCGGCATTCCTTTTTGTTAGATTAGGATTACTAGGAATAAAATCGGCAACAAACAATGTATTATTTGCTACAATTATATTCTTATCTGGAGGTATTCTTGGTACATTCCATCACTTATACTTCACAGGTACACCTACTGGTGTAATGGCGGTTGGTGCTACATTTAGTGCACTTGAAGTTGTACCACTTGTTATAATAGGTTTTGAAGCATTTCACAATTACCGTTTGAGTACTGCAACCCCATGGATAAAAGATTATAAGTGGCCAATTTACTTCTTGCTTTCTGTTGCATTCTGGAACTTTTTAGGCGCAGGTATCTTTGGCTTTATAATTAATCCTCCAATTGCGCTGTACTATATGCAAGGCTTAAACACAACTCCAGTACATGCTCATGCCGCATTATTTGGAGTTTACGGAATGCTTGGAATCGGATTGATACTTTTCGTGCTTCGAAGCATGTATAGAAAACAAAAATGGAACAACAAGCTCATCTCTTTTACATTTTGGTCACTCAACATAGGTTTGATGCTAATGTTATTACTCAGCCTATTACCAGTGGGACTCATGCAAACCGTTGCTAGTGTTAAAGAAGGTATGTGGTACGCACGTTCAGCCGAATTTATGCAACAACCATTATTAAATGTATTTAAGTGGCTACGCACCGTTGGCGACACCATATTTGCTATAGGTAGTCTTACACTTTTCTGGTTTGTATTTCAATTGACAATCAAAAAGAAGAGAGAGCCAAATGAGAGGGATAAAAAAACATATATTGATATAGAAGAGAAAAATGATCTCTAAATTTTAGAATCATTTATTAGTAACTAATAAAAATAAATGCAAAATGGAAATTAACAATCAAAGTATAATCGGAGATATTGTAGCAGAAAATTACAAAGCTGCTTCAGTATTTAAAAAGCATAAAATAGATTTCTGTTGTAATGGAAATCGCACAATTGCTGATGCCTCTAAAAAAAGACAAATTAATGAGGTGGAACTTATTAATGAGCTTCAAGAGGCAATAACACAAACAGGACATAGTGATATAGATTTCAAAACTTTTCCGCTTGATCTATTGGCTGATTATATAGAAAAAACTCATCACCGTTATGTCGACTCTAAAATAGCAGAGATTACGCCCTATGTGCAAAGAATTGCAAGTGTACATGGAGAAAGTCACCCTGAACTATTAGTAGTAGAGAAACTATTTCAAGAATCGGCGGGTGACCTATCTGCTCACCTCAGAAAAGAGGAGCTAATGCTTTTCCCATATATCAGACAGCTAGTAAAAGCTCAAATTACTGGTGGTAATAGGCCTGTAACTAAGATGGGTGATGCAAAAGATTACATTGCGCTCATGGAAGACGATCACTCAGTGGAAGGAGATAGATTTAGAACAATAAGTGATTTGACCGATAATTATAATCCACCTGCAGATGCATGTAATACATATCGTGTGACTTTAAGCTTACTAAAGGAGTTTGAAGAAGATCTGCATCGTCATATCCATCTAGAGAATAATATTCTTTTCCCTAAAGCAATTGAACTAACTGAGTCAATAGCAGAATAATATAAGGAGTATTACTAAGTATAATTTAAGAGAGGCTTTATGAAGGCCTCTCTTCTTCATTTATAAAATAAGGTGATTATCTTTGTGGTATAAAATATTTTATATGACTGTAATAATTGCCAACGGACGATTTCCTACTCACCCTACTCCACTTTCATATATCGAAAGGGCTAACTATATTGTTTGCTGTGATGGTGCAGCAAACGAATTTATAGAAATTGGGGGTAAGCCCGATGCAATAGTAGGCGATTGCGACTCCATATCAAAAGATAATATTGTTCGTTTTGCTGATGTACTTTATCCCAATAATGATCAAGAGACAAATGATCTAACCAAATCTGTGCAATTTTGTGTCGATAAAGGCATGAAGGATATAATAATTGTAGGTGGAACTGGTAAGCGCGAGGACCATACATTAGGCAATATATCTTTACTTGCTGAATATTCTCATATTGCCAATATAGTAATGGCAACTAACTGGGGTATATTCACTCCAATAAAATCAACTACACAATTCAAAAGCTTCGCTGGAGAACAAGTTTCTATTTTCTCAATAGATCATACTAGTGTATCCTCTCAAAACTTAAAATACCCTCTATCAAACAGAATTCTTTCCAATTGGTGGGAAGGCTCTTTAAACGAGTCTTTAGATGAAAGTTTCACAATCCAAACTACCGGAAGAGTAATTGTTTTTCAAGCATATATAATTTAAAGTATCAATTCATCTCTCTTAATACTTCAAGCGACTTCAATTTAGGAAAATCATACAGATGTAATCTGTAATAATCAAGAATATAGTTTATTATTAAATTTCTATTGTCTCTAGACAGTTTAAACTTATGCATATTGCTATAGTTTATTCTATTAAGATATTTCAAATACCTACTTTCATCCTGTTTCAGATAATGTGCATGTGGTGGAATATTTTGTTTAAACTCACCATTAAGCATATCAAAGTATTTATCTCTATAATTACTTTCCCAATTTGGATAAATTCCTAAAAAACGTGTCAGCCCTATCATAAAGGCAATATGAAAGTTGGCAATACTGCTATTAGCCGCTTCAAGCGTTTCTACAGAATTCTTAATATACTGAAAAGTAACTTCATTGTTATCAGATTCACGAAGTACCCGATACAAAAACTCCGATAAGAAGAATGCGAGAGACAGTTTTGAAATATCTGTACAAATCTCATAAAGTGGAAGCAACCTTTCCACCTCTTTCAGCTTTTGAATATCTCTTCTAGGTATATGCTCAACCTCCATTCTAAGTAGTGAAAAGGGAAAGAATAAAGAATTCTTTATTCTTGCTTTTTTACTACTTATCATAGGCAATAGATAAGAAGTGGCACCAAAATCGGCAGTGTACACATGAGTTATAGCATAACGGTCGCTATACCTCAATGTACTTAAAACTATACCTTCTGTTTTGTGTAGCATACACTTTTTTCAGTAAATCATTTTAGACTATCAAAATTAAGCATTCCAAAGATAGTTTCAAAGAGAGATTTAGTTCTCATTATATAGCTTGATATAAGGCACAAAAAAAGCCCCGAATAATTCGGAGCATTTATTTCTTCTAACTGTTTAGTATTAAAACAATTTTTTCTTAATACGTGCAGCTTTACCGCGTCTGCTACGAAGATAATAAAGTTTTGTTCTTCTTACTTTACCTTCACTGTTAATCATAATACTATCGATAAATGGAGAGTTAATAGGAAAAATACGCTCAACTCCAATGTTATCCGACATTTTTCTTACAGTAAATCTTTTGTTATCGCCAGCACCTACAATTTTAATAACTACACCACGATACTGCTGAATTCTTTCTTTGCTACCTTCAACAATACGATATGCTACGGTAATAGTATCACCACTCTTAAATTTTGGGAATTCTTTCTTTTGACCTGCAAAAGCTTCTTCCGCCACTTTCATTAAGTCCATCTTTTTAAATGCTTTATGTTAATAA
>DUUR01000285.1 GCA_012841425.1 Bacteroidales bacterium
CTGTAGTATACCGTATTATCAGTTATACCAAATATATGTAGTTAATCTATTAATCAATTATATCAAAGCCACAGTATGGAACTAATACTTGGGGAATTTTAATTCCTTCTTCTGTCTGATTGTTTTCTAGCAGAGCAGCCATAATGCGTGGCAGAGCAAGCGCACTACCATTTAGTGTGTGGCAGAGTTGGGTTTTGCGATTCTCGTCTCTATAACGGCACTTGAGCCTGTTGGCCTGATAGCTTTCGAAGTTAGATACCGAGCTCACTTCAAGCCATCGCTCTTGTGCAGCAGAATATACCTCGAAATCGAATGTAAGCGCAGAGGTGAAGCTTATATCGCCACCGCATAAACGGAGTATTCTCCAGGGGAGTTCAAGTTTTTCGACTAGCGTTTGTACATAGTTTACCATCTCGTCTAGTCGCTCATACGAGTTTTCGGGTTTTTCAATACTCACAATCTCAACCTTATCAAACTGGTGCAAACGGTTTAATCCGCGTACATCCTTGCCATACGAACCGGCCTCGCGACGGAAGCATGCTGAGTATGCAGTGTTTTTTATAGGAAGATCTTTCTCTTCAATAATTACATCGCGATAAATATTTGTTACTGGCACTTCGGATGTCGGAATTAAATACAAATCGTCAATTCCAACATGATACATTTGCCCCTCCTTATCGGGAAGCTGGCCAGTTCCAAATCCTGAATCGCTATTTACCAAATATGGCGGTTGCACCTCTTCAAAACCAGCATCGCGTGCATTATCTAGGAAAAAGTTGATTAGAGCACGCTGAAGCCTTGCCCCCTTGCCTTTATATACAGGAAATCCGGCTCCGGTAATTTTTACTCCTAGTTCAAAATCTATGAGATTATATTTTTTAGCTAGATCCCAGTGTGGCACAGCATTTTTATGCAGCAATGGCATTTCGCCTCCTGAGCGATCTACAACATTATCTTCGGCACCCTTTCCTTCGGGCACACTCTCGTGAGGGAGGTTGGGTATTGTAACCAGAATATTTTCTATTTTTACCTCACACTCTTTAAGTGTGGCTTCGGTTTGCTTGGCAGTTTCTTTAAGAGCAGATACTTTTTCTTTTGCCAAAGAAGCTTCATCTTTCTTACCCTCTTTAATGAGAGAACCAATAGATTTGGAGATTGAGTTAACCTCAGATAGAATATTATCTAATTCGGTCTGGCTTTTTCTTCTAATTTCGTCAAGTTCAATAACTTGACTTACTGCGTCTTTAGCATCAAATCGTTTTGTGGCTAGACGTTTTATAACCTCTTGGGTGTTTTCGTTAATTACTTTAAGTGTGAGCATAGAAATTTATACGCTTTTTTTTATGTACCTATTATAACTGCAAAGGTACATAAAATAGCGCATATTAAATATCAGTATTATAAATTTTAGAAGAGCTGAAAGTGCAATGTTTCACGCATCTCTCTTTGTTTTTGTTTTTTCTGTCGATAGCAACGCGAAACGAAATAGGCAACACCTGCAAAGGCACCAACCACTAATATGTCTTTAACTTTATTACTCATTATATAAATATTTTTTGTGTTTTTATTCTTAATAATTCTCTCACTTAATTGATAGATGCAGAAAACGAGAAAATGTTGCATTAGAACAGAAGAAAAAGAGTTTAAGTTCGAATATTTTATAATTTAACAAACCTGTTCTATTGAAATTATCTTTATTGTATCCTCTGAAATCCTAAATCTATTATCGTTTCTTTCACCCACAATCCAAACAATATCATCTCCCGATGCAAGAAGCCAGGCATCTTCTTTGTCTTTTAGGCTAAACTTACGATCAGAAAAATAATCACTTAACTTCTTTCGGCCCTTCATGCCGAAAGGAATAAACCAGTCGCCACTTCTCCATTTTCGTAAAACAAGTGGATATTTAATCTTATCGGCGTCGATATAAAGAAAACGACTATCATAAATTATATCTTTTGGAGAACTTATTTCTCTTATTTTGAGATTAATGGGAAAATCAATTTCTGTGGTTTCTTCTTCAATTAAATAAGTTTGGTTGTCGTTAATGATATCATTTACAACATCTAGTAAAAAATAGTTTCTGTCTTTTATCAACCTATATTTCTTTTTTTTTAAATCGGAGCCACTATCTGAATAGAATATTTTTCCTGAAATAGAATCTATGCTTTCAGAAATATCCTCAATTGTTGAAGGTGTGAAGTTATAAGTAGTAAGAAGCTCAAATAATACCGAACGAGGAGAAGCAGTTTGCCTAAGTTTATTGATATCTATTTTATTATCACTAAAAACATCTTTAATAGATTTTTGAATTGATTCTGAATAAATCTTTTCGGCCTCTGTTAAATTTCTAGAAGTGCGATATATAGTGTCTTTAACCGAAGGGTTTAACGTCTCTAGTAACGGTAATACATTTAGCCTTAAAGAGTTACGCAGATACAAATCTTCACTATTTGTGCTATCTGTTACATGCGGAATATCACGTTCTAAAATATATTTTTCAATTTCCAATCGTGAAATACAAAGCAATGGACGTACAACATGCCCATTTTTCGCAGAAATGCCAGTTAGCCCCTTTATCCCAGTGCCCCTAATTAAATTTAGCAAAACTGTTTCAACAGAATCATCTTTGTGATGAGCCACGGCTATATAATTGGCCTGATAATGTTTGCGCAGGGTTTCGAACCAGTTGTACCGAAGCTCCCTTGCAGCCATTTCAATTGATATTTTGCGATCTAAGGCATACTGGTTTGTATCGAAATTAATAGAGGTAAAAGGTATGTCTATACTTTTGCACCACTTTTTCACAAAAATCTCATCACGGTTAGACTCCTCGCCTCGTAGGTGAAAATTGCAATGTGCTGCAATGCAACTATAACCCAATAGCGTGAGTATATCTAAAAGTACCATCGAATCCATACCACCGCTTAAACCAACAATAATCTTGGTATTATCCTTAATAAGATTCTCTTTTTGTATATACTCCCTTACTTTTTCTAACATCTTTCTATAATAGCTATAACAAACATAATAAATCTTTAATGATAAAACTGAGAAATTCGTAATAAAAAGTGTATTTTTGTACTTATATTGAATTGAAAGTATTGACAGTATTATGATTGATAAGATAGAAGCTATTCTTTCGGAAGTAGAGGAACTGAAAGCCTCGGGCAGTGAAGAACTAGAAGTGCTAAGATTAAAATACCTTAGTAAAAAAGGTATTATACCTTCATTAATGGACGAGTTTAGAACTATTCCAGCAGAACAAAAGCGTGAGGTTGGTGCTAGAATAAATGTACTAAAACAAAGGGCTACAGATAAGATTAATGAGCTTAAAGAGCAGTTTGAAAGCAATGATGCGGGTGATATTAGTATCGACCTAACTCGTACTGCATATCCTGTTGCACTGGGCACAAGACATCCAATTTCTATTGTTAAGGAAGAGATAAACGATATATTTAAGAGGCTTGGGTTTTCAATAGAGGAAGGTCCTGAAGTGGAAGATGATTGGCATGTTTTCTCTTCTCTTAATTTTGCCGACGATCACCCTGCAAGAGATATGCAGGATACATTTTTCATACAAAACGATCCTCAAATTTTACTTCGCACACACACATCATCGGTACAAACTAGGGTGATGGAAAATGCGCAACCCCCAATCAGAATTATTTGTCCTGGCAGAGTCTACAGAAATGAGGCTATATCTTATAGAGCTCACTGCTTTTTTCATCAGGTTGAAGCACTATATATAGACAAGGATGTGTCGTTTGCCGACCTTAAGCAAGCGTTGCTCTTCTTTGCTAGAGAGATGTTTGGAGAAGAAACTAAGATTAGATTACGTCCTTCATATTTTCCATTTACTGAGCCAAGTGCCGAGATGGATATTTCATGCAATATTTGTGGTGGCGATGGTTGCCCTTTCTGCAAGCATACAGGATGGGTAGAGATTCTTGGTTGTGGAATGGTAGACCCAAATGTATTGGAGAATTGTGGTATTGATAGTACAGTTTATACCGGCTATGCACTTGGAATGGGCATTGAGCGTATTACAAACCTAAAATATCAGGTAAAAGATTTAAGAATGTTCTCAGAAAACGATATTAAATTTTTGGAACAGTTTAAATCGGCATATTAATTAGAATAAAACCTTTATAAAGATGAGAGTAAAAAGCTATATCCTTGCGTTGTTGCTTATAATTTCTTCGTGTGCTACGGCACAGAAAACTGTTAGAGTTAATGCAATTAAAGCCAACGATTATGGAGTGGTTTATTCACTCCCAGTAACTTCTTTTGAGGTAACTCTTACAATTAAGAAGAGCACTTATCAGAGAGGCGATTTCTATACTTTTGCACAGCGCTATCTTGCTATTGATAACCCTGTAATTGAGAATAGTGTTGTTTATTCACTTGAGGATATTAATGTAGTAAACAGAGGTATACCAGATAAAAACAACTCGTATATGGTTGCTTTTAGAGCAAAAAGTGTTGAGCCTTTTGTGTTTTTAAAAGAGGACGGACTAATTGTTTCTATTAACGCAGAGCAGGAGTTGGAGGTTATACCAGAACTTATTATACCAGCAGGTGTCTCGCCATCAGAAAACCCACGTAGGTATCTTTCTCAAGAGACTCTTATGGCGGGTTCAACAGCAAAACAGGCCGAGCTTGTAGCACGTCAAATTTTTGATCTAAGAAGAAGTCGCAACGACATACTTGCGGGCGAAGCGGAGAGTATGCCACCCGACGGCAATGCCTACAACGTTGTAATGAGCGAAATAGACAGACAAGA
>DUUR01000286.1 GCA_012841425.1 Bacteroidales bacterium
AACATTATTGTAATATGTAAAATCGCTAAATAACTCCTTATACTCTGGATGTTCTTCAAGTACATTATTCATATAACTGGCATCAAATGTATCAAGTATAAAGACAATTTCATTTTTCTCAGGTGATAGCGAAAACATATAATCCCCTGTGACAGATATTTTCTTATCTATTGAAAAATCAGTACTGAATAGAAGTGCTCCAATTGTCAGCGCTTGAACTGCGATAATAAATAAAGAACAAATTTTTATAGTTTTTCTAACTTGTTTTGCCCATATTTTAGTAAGTATAATAGGCGATAATATGCACAGAACCCAAATTATCGTGTTTACTGCTCCCAAATACCCATAGCTGTTCCAATCAATCTCTGTACCATCTAATACTCCATAGTCTAAATTAATAAAGTTACCTTGAATATATAATGCAAATCCTATACCAAAGAGTAGCGCTGCATAATAGTTCTTAAAATTTTTAGAAACTAATAAGCTAATTAAATTCAAAATAATAAATACTATTATAAAAGATACAATTATTGATGGTAGAATGTGAGTTAGCTCAAACCAAAATTCACTTTTATTTATTAGATACATTTGTAGCGGTCCGAACACAAAGAACGTAAATGTTAATAATAAGCTACATGGTAATACATCAATTATATTGTTGCTTTGTTCTTTTAACTTGATCTTTAGTTTTCCCATATATTTGCCTTTCTTGAATCATAAACTAATTGATTTAGATTTTTTCCGCTTATATTTTTCTAGAACCATCATTGCTCATTGTACATTCTTCAAATATTTTTCCTGCTACTCTTTCAGGAAGGCAGTGATCTTCAACATATCTTTTTGCATTATTTTCTATATACTCTAAACTACCGTCTCTTGCTTTTTTAAGTATAAGAACCAGATCGTCACAGGAACAATTAATAGGTACTTTTATCACACAACTATCCGGTAATTCACTAAACCACCCTATATCTGTTACTACACAGGGTTTTCGCATTGCCATACATTGAATCAAAGTAGCCGATGATTCACCATTGTATGGATATCTTAAATTCATTATCAGATCACATGATGCAATTGCTTCAAAAAAGTTACCGTTGTTCAAAAATC
The DNA here is from genome assembly GCA_012841425.1 of Bacteroidales bacterium. GTDB lineage: Bacteria > Bacteroidota > Bacteroidia > Bacteroidales > Dysgonomonadaceae > Proteiniphilum. The sequence goes on from DUUR01000286.1 coordinate 1,111, forward strand.
CAGTTTTGTGGATATATGTATCTAATAAATGATCAACATAGTTTCCTTCCCCAATCATTACATAGTGAATTTTCTTTTCATGTTTTTCATTATATTTCTTTACAGCATGACAAATCAATTCATTTTGTTTTGTTTCAGCTATAAATCCGACTGATCCAATTATGTAATCATTCTTATTTATTTTTAAATACCGGTGCAGAAAGTCATTACGATTAACTTCCGTCATTCCGCATTTCACCAAGTTTATCTTATAAATATCTATCTCTTTAAATCTATTCCTTAATATATTTTCGGTATATTCTGAATGTACAAATATACCCTTAGCTTTACTGATGATTTCTTGATTCATTGGAAGCAAAGATGCTATTTGTTTGTGGAGCAGCAAATTTCTCGATTCTATTTCTTTTAAACTATCTTTGACAATTTGAATGCCTCTAACACCCTCCATCTCATAAATCTTCTGAAACAATAAATTCTTTTTTGAATAATATCCTACTGTTAAATAATACAAGATATAATCATGCAGAATTATATAACCAGGGTATCGCTGTATCATCTCATACATATAGCTGTGATAATCTGGATTATTGCCAAAATTATATATAATGTAATCATATCCTTCAAAACTTTTGGCAGAATCATATTTAATAATATTATATTTAGACCTTATCTTACTATTTTCAATATTATAGTCATCTGTAACTAATGTTAATTGGAAATTATTATCTAACCCATTAATAAGAGCCTCGCTGTATTCACTTATTCCACTTTTTTTAGGCCAGAAAGGACTTGCATAAAGTAGCGTTGGTTTCTTCATAATATTTCTCCGTCATTGAAGTAATTTATTAATTACATAATCCCAATCGATATGTTTTTCTTTTAAAGAATTATACCCGCTTTCGCCCATTTTTCGGGCTTTGTTCCGATCAAGGTATAGCTCATCTATTTTTTCCGCTAAAATTTTAGCATCAGCCTCTATAATAAAACCATTTTCATCATTTACCACAAACTCTAATGGCCCGCCCGAATCTGTATGGACTATAACCGGCTTCTTAGAAAAAAAGCTTTCTAAGGTAATATACCCGTAATCTTCATCATAAGCTCCAAAGTATACCCCTAAACAATTTGCGTAATAATCTAATTTGTCCTGCTCCGAAATGAATCCTACCATTTTAACCTTTTTGCTTAAATTATACTTTTTAATAAAATCCCCTATATATTCCAGTTCATTCTTGCTCCCGGAACCTGCAATAATAAATTCTATGTCTGTTTTTGTATATCTTGCTGCCTCGACCAGAAGACGCTGACGTTTCATAGGATCAATACGGCTTGCATAAAATATATAATTACCGTATTCATTACAGTACATTTTCTGGTAGTTTAGCGGTGGATGATATAAAGCTTCACTTTTTATTCCATTATATTTTAATAGTCTATTCGATGTATTTTGTGCAATTGTATAAATTGCCTTAGCCTCTTCCATGTATTTCTTGTCATGTTTTTCAATCATATACTTCGTGAAATCCCCGTTGGGGAAATTATGCAGATCTCCATATTTTGTCTCCCATAAATCGTAAGCTTGTCTATGCTGATGCATCAACCATATAACCTTATTATCATGCTTTACATAATAAGCAGGAAACTTCATTGCTATCACTCTATCAATTTTTTCTCCATTTACTTCTGTTAAGTCCATAATCCTGCCCATAAGCATACAATCTAGCAATGTTGAGGGTGGATACCACTTAAATGGTATTGTAACAATATCCGTTTGATGTCCTCTTTTTATTAGTTCATCTTTTAACATTTTTACAAGGTTTTCAGCACCACCTTTTATAAAGGGCACTTGAACAGTGGTTATCACTATTTTCATAATTCCACCCCTATCTTCTCTCTAAATATATTTATAAATTGTTTTGAGATTCGATCATAAGAAAATCTATCTTTATAGTTTTTCACGCCATTTTCGCGTAAATAGCTGTAATAGCAATCGTTATTATAAAGAATATTAATAGCTGCTGCATATTTTTTTATATCTTCATCGAGAACAACCTGATTTGCACCGATAGTTTCCGGTACTGCAGACGAATTGCGCGCAATAATAGGAAGTTGAAAATACTGAGCCTCAATAATTGGCACACAAAAGCCTTCATGTTCGCTGGCGCAAACAAAAAAATCACTGCCTAAATAATAAGATGTTAAAATTGAGTCATTTATTTCTCCAATGAACTCAATATTTTTTTCTAACCCTAAAGAATTAATTTTCTCTCTTATTTTCTGTTCATATCCCGATAATCCGCTATCAAATTTTCCGATAATTCGCAATTTTATATTAGAATCAAAATTTATACAATAGCTATGCAACACGTCAATTAAAAATAAATGACCTTTATTAGGTGCTACTCTACCGACAAATAGCAGGTTAATTTCTTTGCTATACAGTAAAGATTTTAGTATTTCTTCATCCGGTATACCAACCGCCCATTCTTCTACTTTGTTAAATGGAGGGCAAATAACAATTCTATCCTTATCTGCACTTCTTATATCTTCTGCATTATATAAAGAGGCTGCTAGCCAAAATGCACTTGTCAAATCGCTAGCTAATCTTGTGGTTTGTTTACGGCCTTTTTCACATTGTTCAAAGTGAAATTGATTGTATGGCTTAAAAAATTCCGGCGGCGTTATATTATGGTACCTTAATATGATCTTACTTTTTGTTTTTTTAAGTATTTTTTCACCATACTCCCAGTAAACACTATGATGATAAATAACTAAATTATTTTTATCATTAATTATTTCATTTAATTCATCTTCATCAATATATATAAGCTTATCATTGAACTTATTCTGAGCAAAAACCTTACAGTCATGCTTTTGATTCAATATTTTGTACATTGCCTCGATATCATTTCCAATAGCATCATGCTTTGCAACAGTTTGGTGCATTAATAAAATCTTCATTCCTTCACCGCCAGTACCGAGTATGCTTGCTCCATATTAAATCTATATATTATATCCTTGAGCGGATCTTCTTTTTCATATGTGTATGGAATAAAATTTAATGGGTACAGCATTAGTGTTTCTTTTACTTTTAGTCCACTCTCACTGATTACAAAAGCCAGTAATTCCGGTGGAAATATTTTTTTATGAGTTGGATCCATATTAAAATAATATGTTGAAGTTAGAATGTTTTTAGGGTTCGGGGTCTCAACAATCAGCATTCCGCTATTCTTAAGAACACGTCTGCATTCCGTAAGCAGTTCAATTACTTCTACTATTTCCATATGTTCAACCATATGAAAAGATGATATTATATCAACGGAGTTATCTTCTAAACCTATTAAATAATGAATCGCATCACTTTCAACAATTTTTACTTTTGGCAATATGCTTTCAAGTTCCTTTACAATACTGGAATTGCTGTCTACCCCTATTGCACAATAACCACTTTCATCCAACAACTCCAACCATTCGCCTTTACCGCAGCCCAAATCGATTATAGATAGATTTTCTTTTTCGTAGTCATTGAAATAATAATTTATCTTCTCTATATAGACTTTGGCACGATTTTTTACTTCTTCTCTTGAATCAGGCATAAGAAGTTCTTTGTATCTAAGGTAAAACTTATCCAGTAGTATTTTTTCTCTTTTTTCTTTCTCTTCATTTTCTTTTTTAATATTAATTCTATTAAGTCGATATTTTTCTAGTTTTTCTGTTCTGCTGTTTAGGCTAGAATACCTTTCAATTACATCTGCCTCAAGCTGCTTCTCAAATACTTCAGCTTTATTAAGTCTGCCATTCATTGATCGTACCGTATCATAAATATTGCAGATTGAATTTTGTATTTGTTTTATTTTTTTGGGTAACAAGCAAATATTAATACCAAGACGGACAAAGTAACCAATCAGGGGAATATTATAAATTTTTCTTTTTATATCAAGCAATATTTTCCTTCCCATGATACCTTTTGCTTTAATGTTTTTTGATCTACCTTCTTCCGAATTGATAATATTATAAATTAAATCTACTTTGTCATTATCCGGATGGTTCAGAAATTCAATGGAATTGACTTTCCCAATTTCATCAACTTCTCTGAGCAGTATACTTCTGTATAATACTTCGATAAATTCCTCACCATCAAATTTTAATAATTCTCGGGCATCAACTATTTTCCTATTGCAATAGCTTCCTAAACGATTCTTTAGTTTAGGTCTAATACTATTTCTATATATTTTTAATCCGCTTAGGTAATTGTCAACTCTCCTTAAAATCTTAATTTTCTTCGAATCATTAGCATTATAAGATTTTATAAGCTCTTTATTCCTTATTATCTCTCCACTTTCTTTCATGGATTTTGATTTTTCCTCTATAAGATTAAGTATCCTACCAATAGATACATCAGAATATTTGTCGGCAATATCAATATCCGACAAAGCTTTGATAGCGCATCTGGTTTCATTAATAATGTTATCTAAATCAAGATCTTTCATGTATTCCTCCATAACTAGCTAATCCATTTATGATCTAGTCTGGTTACACCCACATCAGATAACCCGGAAAATACTCTAAAAGTCCTTGCACTTTTAAAGTAATCATAATCAAAGCCATCTGCTGCTTGAATGGCTACATCTAATAAATATTCACCTTCAAGCAAATTGTTTTTAGCGATTAAGCACTTTACCGTGCCAGTCTTTTTCAATTTAATATCAATTCTATCTATATTAGTGTTTGTTCCATAGCTATGCACACCATCATTTCTAAAGATACCTATTCCGAAAACGGCGCTATCGATATCTATGTTAGTTTTATAACCTATGGCTATAATCATTGATTCACCCGTTTTATACACATACCTTTCTCTATCCAAAGAATCAAACAATTTTATATCTGTAATCTCGATACATTTGCTTCCCCATCTGGTCTTATTTTTGATTGTTCCGCTTGCTTTAGCTTCAGCATTTATATTCGAATCCTGTTCTTCAGCTTTTTTATTATCATCAGCTTTATCTAACGGAATGTGTCTTTTCTTTCCCATAAAATCCATATAAAACGGATGTACATCTCTCGGGAAACCTTCCATTTCAATCAATCCATCTTTGATCCATATACTCCTATCGCATATTTGTTCTATCTGGCCTAAGGAATGGGATACAATTACAATAGTAGTTCCGTTTGCTTTTATCTCCCTTAGTTTATTAAAACACTTTGCC
>DUUR01000287.1 GCA_012841425.1 Bacteroidales bacterium
CAATGTATTGAATATGATAAAATGAAAAATCTGAAAGCAAAAGGGATGTTTAATATGTAAGAAAACAGTTTTTGTGGCATATTGTTTATAATTTTGTGATAAATAATATATTTTTATTACAAGCTGATGTTATATAAATGTTTTGAAATTGAATCTATGATGAACCGAGCTGGCTCTGAAAGAGTTCCATTTCTGTTTGGTTTAGATTTTGAAATGGAGAATGGGTTCTTTATAGAACACCCCATGCTTCAGAATAAGATTCTTTTTGAAGTTAATGGTATTGGGAATTACAACTACAACCAATTTCTTCCAAAAGAATCTGAAGTTAATAAAGAGAGTAAAAATTTCTTTCCAAAAGAATCTGAAGTACATAAACAAAATAGCAATATAGTTCCCAAAGAATATGAGGTCAATAAACAAAACAAATATATAATTCCGAAAGAGTCTGGAGTTATTTATCAAGGCAACAATTATAATTTTGAAATATTTCCTGAAGATTATTCTCAGTATAAAATTCGATTTGATGTTGTTATGGATGGGTTGACGAGGGGCAATTCATATCTGACCAACCTTACTGTTAAAACTCCTATTCACACAACTATATCTTTAAAAGATATTTTTGTTGGTAGTTTATCTCCTTACAAACTTTACTTACCCAATAAATTTGTTTGCTTCTCACCTGAGTGTTTTGTTAAGATTAATGATGGAAAGATATCGACCTACCCTATGAAGGGTACAATTAACGCTGACATTAAAGATGCTGAACAGATAATACTGAATGATGAGAAAGAGAAAGCAGAGCATAATACTATTGTGGATCTACTACGAAATGACCTCTCGAGAGTAGCAAAAAATGTAGTTGTAAAAAAATTCAAGTATATAGATAATATAAAAAGTAATCGTGGAAATATTCTTCAGGTAAGCTCTGAAATTGAGGGTGCTCTAGGTGATACATATTTAGATGATATTGGTACTATCATTTTTAAATTACTGCCTGCTGGCTCTGTTTCAGGTGCACCTAAGAGTGCAACACTAGACATTATACGTAAAGCGGAACAACAAGCAAGAGGTTACTATACAGGGATTGCGGGTTACTTTGATGGAACCTCGGTTAATTCATTTGTATTAATAAGGTTTATTGAACAGGCGAACGGCAAACTATACTTTAGAAGTGGAGGTGGGATTACTGCAATGAGCAATGCCGAAAAGGAGTATCGAGAAATGCTACAAAAGGTATATCTGCCATTTTGAATTTTTAATTACAAATAAACAATTCGAATTATGTTTCTAGAAACTATATGTATACTTAATGGTAAAATCCAGAATATTGTTAGTCATAAAAAAAGAATGCAGGAAACAGCATCATACTTTAATTTTACAGCTCCTGAATTACCAGATATTGAAGCTCTGCTAACCGATGGGATGCACGAGTCGAAAGTTAAATGCAGAGTATGTTACCATAATGAAATTACATCGATAGAGTTTGAAAGGTATGTCCCAAATAACCTAAAATCTCTCAAATTAATTAATATGTTTCCCGACTATTCATTTAAATTTTCCAATCGTAAAGCAATAGATGATTTACTAAAATTTAGGAATGGCTGTGACGATATTTTAATTGTACGCAATGGTTTGATTACTGACACATCTTATAGTAATGTGGTGTTTAGGAAAGATAATATGTATTTTACTCCAAACTTCCCATTGCTTAATGGTACTAAAAGGCAAAAACTTCTTGAAAATAAAATCATAGAAGAGGCTGTAATTAACGTAGAAACTATTAAACAATACGACCGTGTATGGTTAATTAATGCGCTATTGGATATTGAAGATGATGTTTCGCTGTCTGTAGAACAGATCTTTGAGTAGAAATAATAAATACTAAAAGAACCTGTAACGGATAATTAAGACTCAACACACCTATAAAAAGTAATCCACAAGTTTGAAGGTAAACCTTCAAACTTGTGGATAAAAATAACTAGTTTTATAAAACCAATAACGGTTATTTAGGACTAGTCAATGGTTAACTATTAACCAAAGTCGTCGAACATAATCATTTCAGGAGGAACACCTAGGCTATCCAGCATACGTTGAGCAGCGTTAGCCATTGGTCCTGGGCCACACATGTAGTACTCGATATCTTCAGGAGCATCATGATCTTTTAAATAAGTATCATGAATTACCTGATGAACAAATCCTGGAGTATATTTAACCCCTGCCTCATCAGCATTAGGGTCTGGCTTGTCGAGTGCCAAGTGGAACGAGAAATTAGGGAATCTTCTCTCAAGCTCATAAAAGTCTTCGAGATAGAATGCTTCTATTAATGCTCTAGCACCATAGAAGTATGACATCTTTCTATCTGATATTTCAAGTGTTTTAGTTAAGTGCATTATCTGAGAGCGTAATGGAGCCATACCAGCACCACCACCAATCCAAAGCATCTCACGTTTACTATCGAGTATTGGGTGAAATTCACCAAAGGGACCAGACATCATAACTTTATCACCCGGCTTCAAATTGAAGATATAAGATGA
>DUUR01000288.1 GCA_012841425.1 Bacteroidales bacterium
ACTGCATTTATATTTAGCTCCTTCATAAGCTGAAGATTACGCATCATAACATCGCGTGTCACTACCTGTCCTGTGTTTGTATTAAATTCGTGCAAGTTTACACCTTTAAAGAAAACTTTCTTACCGTTTACAAACAATTGACCGTCTGTAATCTCAATTTTTCTAAAACCAATTTTGTGTGAGGTAGATTCAATGATATTACCTCTATTATCTTTTAACGAAATTAGCATCGTGTATAGGTTTGGTGTTTCGGCAGTCCATTTTAGTGGATTAGATACTTTACCTGAAAAAACAATATCATTAGTACCATTTTCACCAATGGAAGTTCTTTTCTTTTGAGAAAACACTTTCTTACCTGATTTGTCTAGCAATGAAACTTCAACCGAATGGTTTTGCTTGGTTCCAGTATAATTTTTTAGAGTAACATCTAAACTAAAAAGCCCATTTCTGTAATTCTTATCTAGGTCGGGGTGAGCAAAATAATCTAATATACGAACCTGATCTGTACTATATAGATATACATTACGATTAATTCCTCCTAAGCGCCACATATCCTGATCTTCCAGATATGAACCATCACTAAACTTGTGTACTTGGCAAGCAAGTATATTCTCGCCTTTTCTGATATAGTCTGTTATATCAAACTCGGCAGGGCTTTTTGAGTTCTGTGTGTACCCTACCTTTTGTCCGTTCACCCACAAATACATAGAATTAGTTCCAGCTTCAAAATGGATGAATACTCGTCTACCATCCCAATTATCAGGAATTGTAAACTCATGACGATATGCACCAGTAGGCGAAAACTCTCTGTCTATAAAAGGAGGTCTTGCTCTGAATCCAAATCCGTTATTCACATACATCGGAGTTCCATAACCATTAAACTCCCAGTTTCCTGGCACAGGCATTTGATCCCAACCGCTCACATCATAACTCTCTTCGTAAAACCCTTGGGGCACATCAGATACTTTTGGCACCCAATGGAATTTCCAATTGCCATTTAAAGATTTATAATAGGGGGATGACTCGTATACATCATTTTTAGCCAATTCTTCTGTTGAATAAGGAATGGACGTTGCTCTGGTGTCTTCTTTGTTTATTGCGAAAACCTCTGGATTTTCCCAATCAGGCTTGTTTTGCGATATTGCATTCACGCAAAACAGACCTAAAATAAATAAAATAGTAAATGTTTTTTTCATAAAATCTTTATTATTAGTGTATTTAACAACTCGTATAGTATGTTCATTTAAAGTACTGCAGTATTAGCACTCCTATATTAAATGATATTACATTATTTACATTCCCACAAAAATATATTAATTATCACCAATGTCCAAGCGGGTACTAATAAAAAAAGAGACTGTCTCTTTGTTGAAACAGCCTCTTTTTGAAATAAAAATAACTTAAGGTATTGTTATAGTGATTAAATGAAGATTGCTCTTATTCTTATAAAATAATATTGAATTTTATATAGCTTCCAGTAATCTACTCTTATGTGGAGATGTACCGTAACGCTTGCTGTATAAGTTTACAAGATGCGAAACACT
>DUUR01000289.1 GCA_012841425.1 Bacteroidales bacterium
CCTCCAACTACAATTCTATGGTTAATAACAAAATTATGTTCGCTACATAGCTGTTGCCATAGTGATACAAATTCTTCTGGAAGTACAACTATTATTCGCGTTTCTTTATTAAATAGATAGAAAGCATTAATTGTATGCATGAGCATAGGCTTGCCACCAAGAGGCAAAAACTGCTTTGGTAGCTCTCCACCTGCACGGTAGCCTTTTCCGCCGGCAACAATTACTGCGCTATATTTTTTTTCGTTTATCATAAATTAAAAACAAAACTACTCAATATCATCTAATATCTTCTGCAGCTCTTTGTCGGTCTTGGTTAGTTTTTGTTTACAAAATGATATTAGCTCCGAAGCTCTTTTTACACTACTTGTTAGAGCATCAATATCTAGCTTGCCCGATTCTATGGCTGTAACTATCTGCTCGAGCTCATTTTTTGCTTGAGTATAGTTCATCTTTTTTATATCTATTTCTTCCATAATAACAACATTTCTAATAAAACTTAGACTAATAATAATTGACTCTACAGCTTAGTTATTTCAGACTCGGACGAACCATCTTTAAATCTGGTTTCAATTTTGTCACCAACTTTTAAATCATCAACTGAAGTAACAAAAGCCCCACCCTTCAACGTAAGTGTATATCCACGCTTTAGGATATTATCGGGAGAAACCATGTTTATATACTGTTCTCTGTTTTCGAGATGATGATAGTGACTCTGCAACGATTGCTTAATCTGATGCTTCATGGTAGAGCTGTATTTATCCACAGTTGCAAATTCTCTTTGCAACAACATCTTAGCACCATGCACAACCTCTTTTGAAGCAAGCAGTAAATCGTTCTTCTCTTTTAATATTACACTTTCGCTAACTGATATAATACGGTCCTGCAAATCGATTAATTCCGTTGCAGTGACACTCATATGCTCTATAATAAATTCAGCAACTGCAGTAGGTGTTTTGGCACGGGTATGAGATACTATATCTGTTACTGTAACATCTCGCTCGTGACCGATGCCACTAATTACGGGCAAAGGAAACTGAGCAATATTATTTGCAAGAAGGTATGAGTCGAAGCAGTTTAAATCGGCAGACGCACCCCCACCCCTTATAATTGCTACCGCATCAAAATGCTCACTATTCACAAATATCCTTTCAAGTGCAGCAATTATCGATGCCTCGCTCCTATCCCCTTGCATTATTGCGGGAAATAGTTTTGCATAAAACTTAAATCCTGATCGGTTTTTATTTAACTGATGCATAAAATCTTCATAACCCGCCGCTGTAGGAGAAGAAATAACTGCAATACGATTTGTTATCTCTGGTAAAATAAGCTCTTTGTTGAGTGTTAATACTCCTTCCTGCTCGAGACGATTTATAACAAGCTGACGATTTCTAGCAATCTCCCCAAGAGTGAACGTGGGGTCGATATCAACCACTGTGAGCGAATAACCATAGAGCTCGTGAAACTCTATAGAGACACGAACAAGTACATTTAAACCAGTTGTAAATTGCTGCCCCGTCTCTTTCTCGAAATATTGAGATAACATCTCATAAACATTAGACCATATAACACCTCTTGCTTTTGCAATTATTGAATCTGTAATGGCGTTCTTCTCGATAAACTCAAGATAACAGTGACCGTTTCGGTTGCGCCTAACATCACTTGTCTCTGCACGCAACCAATATGTTTCGGGCAACGCTTGCTGTATTGCATCTCTTACACAACCGTTTAGTTCGGATAACGAAAGCGACTTATCTGCCATTGATAGTTTATAAACTAGTTATTTAAATCTTCCTCAAGAACAACTGTCTTCTGTACTTCAGTTAATGCCTTTTTAAAGTCGGGTACCCCATACCCATAAACAGAATCGGGATTTGAGTACCTATCGGCGCTTTGTATGACTATATCTATCAACTGAGAACGATCCAATTCTGGATTAACCGACCACAGCGAGGCTATTAAACCCGTAAGAAAGGGTGAAGCCAAGGAAGTTCCATTTGTTCTTCCTATTGTACCATCTTCGCCAATAGTAATAGTCTGCTTTCCTACCGACACCAAATCTGGTTTTATTCTGCCATCTGCCATTGCTCCGTGCGAACTAAACGAAGCTATTGTGCTATCAGTTCCAACAGCACCCACAGCAATTACATTTTTTGCATCGCCAGGCGGAGTAGATTTTTGCCACTGTTTATTTCCTTCGTTGCCTCCACTTACAATAATAATCATTCCTTTGTCGTAGGCCAAATCTGCGGCACGAGACATTAGCGAGGTTTCACCATTTAAATCATCGTGAGAATAATTCAATCCTTTATCGTCGAAGTCATTATACCCTAGTGAGGTATTTACTATATCCAACCCAATGCTATCGGCATACTCAATTGCACGCACCCAGTAATCCTCCTCTACAGGAAACTCACTTCTTACATCTTCAGAGCGTAGTAAATAATATGAGGCATCTGGGGCAGAGCCAATCATCAACCCAGGAATATCTACGGCCATTGTAGACAGCACCTTTGTGCCATGACTACTTGCAGAAAACATGTCTCCTTCGGGCACAAAATTTGAATAACCTAAGAGTTTGGTTGTGCTAAATGCTGGTATAACATCAAAGTTGGTGAATCCGGCATCTATAACACCTATATCAATTCCTTTTCCTCTGTAACCAGAGTTTAGTAGACATGTGGCATTATGTAGCTTGAACTGGCTGTAGCTGTATCCATAAACAGTATCAGTTGGGTAATCTTTGAGGGTAATACTTTGATTAATACGTGGTCGCAACAATTTTTTATAGTTGCCAATATTTCCCCTCCATACATATTGAACTGAATCGACAAAGCTTAGTGATGATATATCATTAATTTTTAAGCTATCGCTAACTCTAACAACAATGGTATTGAACCATTTGCTATGCGACACAACTTTACTACCAGCTTTCTCCAAAAGCTTAAAATAGTCTTTAGGTATTGGTAAATCTCTTTCGTCTATCTCAACGTTTTGAATCTTTTTTCTTTCTATAGACTTTTGGGATAGAAAACGTGAAGGATCAGCCAATGTATACTCATTGCATCCTTTATCTTTTAGATATATCCTGAATTTATAAAATTGACTGTTGGGTATAGACTGCTGTTGTTGAGAAATGCCAAAAAGAGATTCAGAGTTTCCAATAATAAAAAAGAGCGTGGCAATGAAATATATAAATGGAGAAAAGGGCTTCATTTATTAGTTTCTGTTATTAAACTTATCTCTAAGCTTCTCCTTTCTTTTGTATACAAAATATATTACAACAATAAGAATTAAGCTTACAGCGAGAATTATAGTGAACTCCTTCCAGTTACCCGATTCCTGGTATTTTGGCAATGCCATTACAACCATTATTGCAACATAAACTAATAATATCAGTGGAATGAGTATATGTCTTTTGAATTTTCGTCTCATTGTAAGTTAGACATTTTCTGTGCAAAAAGAGTGATCTTCTCTTTAGAGAGCTTTACTATTAAGTTTTCTTGTTCAATCATCTGCTTAGTAATCATTCTTTCTAAATAGTTTAAATTAAGCTCATCTATTTCTCCTCCAAAATAATCGCGTACAATTGCAATTTCATTTAAAGATGCAGGGTAAGCATCTTCAAGCTGCTTTAAAGCTTTTTCGCCTGAGTAAATGCAATTAATAAAAAGACCAATATTCTTTTGTATAAGTATTGATATATTTGCTTCGCAAAACTTGGAAATAACATCCTGTATTTTACCAGAACGAATTGATCCTCCAATGATTATTGTATCATAAGCAGAAAGATCGGGGTTGATCTCTCTGCTAGTTAAATTACATAAATCGACCTTACCATCCATCTGAATAAATAACTCCTTAGCACATTTCTCTACAGTGCCATGATCAGAAGCAAAAATGATAAGTGAATTCTTCATATCCCTTATTTCAGATTCTCTAAAACTGATATTAGATAGTCATACGACTTTCCAACCGATTCTATTTCAACAGCTTCATCTGGAGAGTGAGCACCAGTAATAGTGGGTCCAAACGAAACTATATCTAGTTTCTGCTCAACATTAGACTGTATAATGCCGCATTCGAGTCCTGCATGTATCACCATAACTTTGGGCTCTTCGTTATATTTATCGAGATATATTTTAGACATATGGTCTAGTAGCTCTGAATTAGCATTTGGTTGCCACCCTGGATAATCTCCACCAAATTCTACTTTAGCACCTGCTATACTAAAAAGGCTTTCTACAGATGAGCATATCCAATCTTTACGACTTTCGGACGAGCTGCGTATTAAAAGCTTTATTTCTATATTCTGCTCTGTTGATTTTACTAGTGCTAGGTTTAGTGAACTTTCAACTACACCTGGGAAGTCGGCCAAATAACTTATAACACCATTGGAGCACGCTTCAACTGCATTTATCAGATCATCCTGAACCTCCACTGGTAAGAGTGATTTTGGCATATCAACACGCTCGGCTTTGAATGAAATAGCATCTTCTATTCCTAAAAAATCGTCTCGGAATAGCTGTTCGTATTCATCAACTAAATCTATGAGATCTTCAGACAGCTGTTCGGGTATTGTAAGAACTACAAACGATTCGCGAGGTATAGCATTTCTAAGCGACCCACCATCTACACTTGCTATTCTTGCCTCGTAGTTGCTTACAACCTCTTTAAGAAAACGGTTCATAAGCTTATTGGCATTGGCGTGTCCTAAATGGATTTGTACACCGGAGTGGCCTCCTTTTAGTCCTTTTAGTGAAATTTTGTATGCTATGTCTCCTTCGTCAATTACATTATCTGGTTTAAATTCGAATGTAATATTTGCATCTCTACCGCCTGCACAACCAATACAAAGCTCACCATCTTCTTCTGTATCGAGGTTAATCAACTTACTACCCGAAAGAAATCCTTTTTCAAGACCATTTGCTCCGTCCATCCCAACTTCTTCATCGATGGTAAAAAGAGCTTCAATTGCAGGGTGCTCAAGACTATTGTCTGCAAGAACAGCCATCATCATTGCACAACCTATGCCATTATCTGCCCCAAGGGTAGTGGAGCGTGCTTTTACCATATCTCCATCGATATATGTTTTAATAGCATCTTTAGTGAAATCATGAACAACATCTGAGTTCTTTTGAGGTACCATATCTAGGTGAGACTGCAATATAACAGTTTTGGCAGTTTCATACTCTTTTGTTGCAGGCTTTTTTATTAACACATTACCTACCTTATCTTGTATAGTTTCAAGGTTTAAAGATTTTCCGAAATCTATTACATATTTAGTAACCTCTTCCATTTGCCCAGTGGGACGAGGAATTTTAGTTAGCTCATAAAAATATTTCCAAACATTCTCGGGGGTTAAACTTAGTATTTCTGAAGTAGACATAGAATTATTTAATTTATATATATTGTTTAATTTCGTCGCTTAACAAATGGTATTGCTAATACACCATAAAGTCCATATAAGATTTGCCAAATAGATTGAATTGCGAAAACGGCTCCGGCAAAAGCAAGTGCCTGATTTTCTGCCACGCCAAGAATAACCAAAGAAGAGGTTACCACGAAATGCCAGGGACCTATTCCTCCTTGCACGGGAATCGAAATACCGATGTTTGTCATCGCAAAAACAATTAGTCCCGCAAGGGGTCCAAGGTCTTTTGTGAAGTCAAACGCAAAAAAGCAAATGTAAAAATACAAATAAAAACATAACCAAAGCAGTATAGTATAAATTATTATTTGTTTTTTCTCTTTCATCCTAGATATAAGTTTCAAGTCGTACTTAACAGTATTAAGAAGTCTAATCAATTTTAGCATAAAAGTGGTTCTCTTAAAAACTGTAAACATGAGTACACCTACAATAAGAATTGCAGCTACACCAATGTATAACCATACAGAACTTAAAAGATTTGAGACACTTTCTGAAAATTGAGGATGATCGTTAATGTACGAAATGAAGAACTCTACATAAAGCACTATACTTATAAATATTATAGACAAGCCTGCCACTATATCTACGGCCTTGTCTATAATGAATGTTTCAAATGTTTTAGAGAGGGGTATTTTATCATATTTGCTAACAACACCAACCCTCCATAAATCTCCCGCACGGGGAAGTACAAAGTTTACGGCATAATTGCCCAAGGTTGCATATACTAGGCTAGTTCTGGGAGGATGATATCCGAGTGAATTTACAAACAACTCCCACCGTAAGCCTCTAATAATATTTCCTATTAACCCAAATATTAAAGAAGCGCCTATTATGACGAAGTTAGCGGATTTGGCAATTTCCCACAATTCGCTAAGATCAGTGTTACGATACATTGCCCAAATAATTAATAATCCGAGCAATAAAGAAAGTAGTGTTTTTAGTACATTCTTCACTTTAGTTCTATATAACTTATAGCTTTACATAAGCAAATAACCGGAACTCTATGACCGGTTATTTGTAATTAAATATTACCTTTGCGACAGTAAAGATATGGAATAATCGGCATATAGCAATGTTTTCGGTAAAAGCAAAGAAAAACTTCGGGCAGCATTTTCTCAAAGATGAAAATATAGCTAACCGCGTAGCAGAGACATTAAATGACTTTCCAACGCTCCCCGTAATGGAGGTTGGTGCCGGCACAGGTATGCTCACTAAATTTTTACTAAAAAGAGAAGTTGACCTTAAGGTTGTTGAAATTGATAATGAGTCTATAGTATATCTCAAAGAGAATTACCCTGAACTGGAAGGTAGAATTATTGAAAAAGATTTTTTGAAGCTAAACTTTGAAGATTATTTTAATACTGAGTTTTGTGTTATAGGCAATTATCCATATAATATTTCATCACAAATTTTCTTCAAAGTACTGGAGAACAGAAAACAGATTCCTTTCTGCTCGGGTATGATTCAAAAGGAGGTTGCAGAACGTATGGCTGCCCCACCTGGGAGTAAGACATATGGTATACTTAGCGTATTGATGCAGGTTTGGTATGATATTGAATACTTGTTTACGGTGAACGAACAGGCATTTATTCCTCCGCCGAAGGTCAAATCAGCAGTTATTAAGCTTACAAGAAATAAAAGGGAAAAGCTTAACTGTAACGAAAAATTATTCAAAACAGTTGTAAAGGCGGGGTTCAACCAACGCAGAAAAATGCTTCGCAACTCAATAAAATCACTACTTTCTGAAGATAGTCCTCTGCCCGACGATCCTTTGCTTACAAAAAGGCCTGAGCAGTTGTCGATTGAACAGTTTGAACAGTTGACAAACTTACTTGAACCATTGATAAGACAAACAAACAAAGAAGAAAGTTAAAAATAAGTTATCATGGCGGATATTAAATTATTTTATCATAAAGACGGAATCGTGAGATTAAGTCGTAGCCTCGAATTTCTGAAATCTAATCCTATTCATAACTTTTTATGGATCGACCTTAATGATGTGGATGAAGAGGTGGAGAGCGAACTTGAGGATTTCTTGAAGATATATATTCAGGAAGAGGAGGAGATGATTGAAATTGAGATGTCGTCTAGATATATTGAGACCAATGATACGTTGGTGGTGAACTCTAACTTCTTACTGTCGAATTTCGAAACGGACCCGGTTTCTTTTATCCTGAAAAACAACATACTTGTTACAGTACGTGGAGAAGAGTTAATATCGTTTCATGAAACTGTAAAAAAAATATCGGCACACCCTAAAAACTACCCAACAGGAGCTCACGTTCTTGTGGGACTGCTTGAAACCCGAGTGGATTTTGATGCTGACATGATTGAAAACATGACACAGAAGGTTACACAATTAAGTAACTCTCTTTCTCTAAAGGAGGCCGACGAAGAACTACTCTCGGAGATTAAGAACCTTCAGGAGAAGAATATGTTGATGCGTGAGAATATAATCGATAAACAAAGGGTTATATCAAGTATGCTTAGGAGTGAGTTTATTCCAGAGGAGCTGCAACCAAGGCTCACTATTCTTATTAAAGACATTAATTCACTGATTGAACATATAAAGTTTAGCTTCGACCGTCTAGACTACTTACAGGATGCTTTTCTTGGTTATGTTAATATTGAACAGAACAAGATTATTAAAATATTTACCATAGTTTCTGTAATTTTCATGCCTCCAACACTTATTGCAAGTATTTATGGTATGAACTTTTCATTTATGCCTGAGCTGGACAAGAAGTGGGGTTATCC
>DUUR01000290.1 GCA_012841425.1 Bacteroidales bacterium
AATAGGTATAATTGGAAACACTTGGTCGATAGACCATGAGTCGGGTAGCGATTGAAACAGAGAGAAGTTACAAAAATACTTATCTGGCAAAAGCTTAGATAGCTGACGCAGTTCTTCTGGTACATGCTTAGCGCGTGCACTGGTGCTATTAATTTCACGTGCGATAGAGAAATAAAGTTGTTCAACCTGTGCTCTTGATTTCAAATCTAGCATACCCAAGCTGAAAAGGTCAAGAGACTCATCTCTAATCTGCTGAGCATCATGCCATGCCTCCAACATTCGGGGTTGAGTAAGCGAATCCCATATCTTATATAATTCTTTTACTAGCTCATGATCCTCCTCTTGAATATCCAATTCGTCTGGCCACTCGGGTAGGGTGGTAGTTTCCAGTACCTCAAATATCAATACTGAGTGGTGAGCTGTTAATGCTCGTCCCGATTCGGTAATTATATTAGGATGAGGTATATCATTCTTATTGGCCGCATCTACAAAAGTAAAAACAGAGTCATTTACATACTCTTGTATAGAATAGTTGATGCTGTTTTCAGTAAACGATGAGCGTGTTCCATCATAATCAACACCTAAGCCCCCACCAATATCTACAAATTCAATTTTATATCCCATAGCATGCAGTTGCACATAAAACTGTGCTGCTTCACGCAATGCTGTTTTTATGCGACGAATTTTGGTGATCTGGCTACCAATATGAAAATGTATCAACTGGAAACATTCGGTCATGCCATGCTCTTTAAGAATTTCAAGAGCTTCCAGAAGTTCACTCGAGTTGAGCCCAAACTTACTGCCATCACCTCCCGATTCTTCCCATTTGCCACTGCCCGAACTAGCCAGCTTTACTCTAATTCCTATATTTGGCTTCACCTTCAGGCGTTTAGCTATCTTTATTGTTAGAATAAGCTCGTTTAGTTTTTCTACAACTATAAAAACTTTCTTACCCATCTTTTGCGATAAAAGAGCAAGTTCAATATAGCTTTCATCCTTATAACCATTACAGATTATAAAAGAATCACTGTCGGTATTAATAGCTAGCACAGCATGTAGTTCAGGTTTAGACCCCGCCTCTAGTCCTATGTTATGCTTCTTTCCACTTGATACAATCTCCTCCACAACCTGTCGCATCTGGTTCACCTTAATTGGGTAAACTATGTGATTTTTGGCTTTATATTCATATTCTTTAGAAGCTTTAGCAAAGCTCTGAGAAATTTTATCAATACGATTATCAAGAATTTCGGGAAAACGAATTAACACAGGTGCTGCTACATCTTTAAGATAAAGTTCGCGCATCAAATCACTCAAGTCAACTTTACCTCCCAATTGTTTATAAGGGGTAACCTGCACATGACCTTTTTCATTAATCGAGAAATAACCATTTCCCCAACCATTGATATTGTATAGTTCTTCCGAATCTTCAATTCTCCATTTTCTCATTCTGTAATCCTTTTATAGAGATAAAATTTAATTATAACATAGATACAATTTATTATTCTCGTTTACTGTATCATACTACAAAATTAAGCAATAATTTTATGTATAAACTGTTTTTATACCTCTTAACTTAAAATAGCTCGTAATAGGCTGTC
>DUUR01000291.1 GCA_012841425.1 Bacteroidales bacterium
ATATTCATCAATTTTTGCATTAAGTGCTTTCATTTCGCTCTCCGTCTCTTTTCTTACATCATGATACAGATCTTTATCAGTTGCAGGCAAAGTAAATGCATCACTAAATGGCATTGCTGCAGGATAAAAAGGCGTAAAGAAAGCGTGCATTAACTTCACACTACATTTTAAATCTTTGGCAAGCTTAAAGCCAAATTCGCATGTCAATAATGTATAATCTGAAAAATCTACAGGAATTAATATTTCTTTGTTAGTCTCTTCTGTTTCCTCCTCATCTTCAGCAGTCTTAGATGTAAAATCAACCTGCTCTATTACTCTTAGTGCTCTTTGTAGATCTATCTCTTTTATTCTAACACGCACACTGCCAGGAATAGAAGGTTCTATAAGATTAATTCCATGAATTACAGACTCAATTCCTTCAGACTCTAGTATAGTTTTTAAAATCTGAGCTTTTTCATATGTATGAATAGCAACTGTGACTAGCCTGTTGTCGTTTTGCTGGTTTTCCTTTTTATTTCCTTGCATAATATTGAATTTTATATATCTCAAATATTATTTGACGATATAAGATTTATAGAGAATTAAAAAAACCAATATTTGATATAATTAAAACAAATATTGGTTTTTTCTGATGGTTATTCTGCTTGTTCTGTTTGCTCTACCTCAACTACATCGGGCTCAGGATAATCATCAAGTCCCAATATTTTTAATGCCTTATCAAAAATAGTGGTATCGTCCAGTACAACTATTCCACCATCTGGTCCTGGTTCAATATGAATACCTGCACTCCTACCCTCTTTATAGTTGTATCCGCCAAAATAGTTTCTCACAGTTTCAGGCTTCATATCAAGCTCTGATGCTATCTGACGGATACTACCATCGGGTAGCTTGTCTTTGAGTTCTCTTAACTCATTAAATGAAATTGTTCTTGCCATGGCTTATCATTTTTATGTTTAAAATTCATTCTAACCTCTTATTATGCCCTAAACTTACTAAAAAATAAAGATACACCAAACAATTATAAGATAATAATTCGAAATTGTTAGCTTTCTATTCTTAGAACAAAATTCAATGAGGTAAAGTTGATAATACAGAACTAAAGCAAACAATCATTATTATATATATCAAAATGAATATAGAAAGTATTCTACCATTATCCGAACTGTATATAGCCTTATTACTTATATCGTATGTATTTTGAAAAAGAGGCTTCTTCACCAAAATTAAAACTGAGTAAAAGATGATTGCTAAAAGAGAACCTACAATAACACCAGCAATAATATCAGATATAAAATGTACTCCTAAATATATTCTAGTATAACTATTTAAAGTTGCCCAGAAAAGAGCTATAGCAGTAAACCATCGATATTTAAATAATAAAGAAAGAAAAACCGTAAGCCCAAATGAGTTAGTAGCATGACCCGAGATAAATCCATATCTGCCACCTCTATAACCATTTAATATATCTACCTGATCCATGAAATCGGGATGATGAGTTGGTCTAAACCTTTCAAACATAGGTTTAAACAGAGAAGAAGAGACCTGGTCACTTGCAACAAATAGTAGAATTAAAATTAAAGTAACAAGTAGACCTAATTTACGTGGTGCTTTATAAAAAAAAACAAAGATGATGAACAGGAATAGTGGTATCCATACAAACCTTCCCGATAATGTCCACATTATATTATCTAAAAGTACAGAATCACTCCCGTTGAGCGCAAAGAATAAATCTTTCTCTAAAGGCAAAAGACTTTCAATAGCTCTTTTCATATATTAGATCATATTTAAGGGTGTTATAATTATATTATCTCTATATTATCTTTATTAGTCCAACCAACACTTCCGTTATCTATTTCTATTTCATACCAGATTCCATCGCTACTCTTAACTCTCACCTTAGTCCCTTCATGAAGCTCAAAGAGTTCATTACTGTTAACATCTGGTGATGCATTCACACTAGCTGCTCCAACCATAACTATAGCATTATCTCCACGTATTTGTTCCCTCTTCTGACTAAAGGAGAATATATTGAAAACTATCATTAAAAGAAATAAAACTATGAAAGTATAAAAAGCAGTTTTCCTAACCCACAGTACACTTACAAATAAGTATGTTGCAAAAAAGATAACAGACAAAACAAAAGAGATAATTGCTATAACTGCCCATGCGTTGGAGCTATACAAGTTGCGAATAGCCTTAAACCAGTTAGATATAAAGATATCACCTGCTGGAGTAATACGGTCTACCTTGCGATTATTAGCAAATCGAAGGTTATGTCGTATATCATTATCACCCGGATCCAACAGTAACGCTCTCTCGTAATTTAGTATAGCTTTTCCTAACTGATTGTCTCTAAAGTAAGCATTTCCTAAATTGTAATAAAGTTGCGGTGAAACTAAATTATTAGAAATTGATTCTTTAATTACTGTCTCATATAAATCGACACTTCTTTTAAAATCTCCACCCCTATAAGCTTCGGCTGCAGACAAAGCAATATTATTATCTCCACCCTCTTCAATTGAAATTACAGATGTGTTTTCACTTTCTTCTATTATATCTGTGTCTTGAGCTAAAAGAGAAGGTGTTACCAATACTACTATTAATAAAAGTAATGTCGATAGCATTGGTAATTTATTAGCTTTCCTCTTTTTCAATCTATTCTCCATCTGACCTATAGCATCAAGTGTATCGTTATAAATCCTGTCCATCTCCGCATCGCTTTCCACTTGTGCATAACGTGCAAACTCGCATGTATCAAGTATATTCATGAAGTTATTAGCTAACTCACTGCTTATACCATTATTTAATAGCTCTGCCTCAATATTATCCTTAGAAAGCTGGGCAACCGGTATTGCTAGCTTATCGCTAAAATAACCCCATATTGCCCTAAGCACCTCATCGTAGAAACTCTCCTTGTTGTGCTCTCTCAAATACTTTTCTGCAAGCTTTAAACGTTTAATTGCTATTTTTGTAGCTTTCTTATTACGCATTAATGCAACATTCGCATTATCCTTTGTTTTCTTTCGATTGATTATAATGTAAAAAATCAATAGTAAAAATGGGATAATATACCATAACCAGTAACTAATCGATCCAACAAAGAAATTACTCATAGAGACAAAACTTGGTTCTCCAGTTTTCAAAAATCTAATATCCTGCTCTACCTTCACATCTTGCTGATTTACAAAATTAGAAGCAGAAACACTTCCAGGATCTCCTTTTGCTATTTTCAATTCATACTCCGGCGTAGAAAGTGTTTTGTATGAGTTTGAGTTAAGATCAAAATAGCCAAATTCAACAGAAGGAATGGTATATGCCCCTTCATATCTGGGAATAGCCATATACTCAACCACCCTTATTCCTGTTAACCCATTAGTGGTTACGTTGAGCGAATTAGTAACTACTGGATCATACACCTCAAAATTATTAGGAAACTGTACCTCAGGGTTACGCAACAACTTCATATTACCAGTTCCTGATATTTCAAGGCGTAATGTGATAGCTTCGTTTGCTTTAACTTCTGTTGAACTGATGCTGGGACTAAAAGTAAACGTTCCCACAGCATTTGAATAATTCAATGGCTTATCTCCTGGCAGTGGCTTTACATTTATATTTAGAGGGTTCGTAACAATATTTTTCTTAACATCTGCCATAAGTTCCTGAGAACCAAAAAAAGTAGAAACACTTCTTCCAGACGGAACAGAAAAAACCATCTCTATAGATCCAGATGGAATCGTAATTTGACCTGATCTTTGTGGGAATAACAATGTCTTCCGTAAATCGGCAGTATAGTAATTCCTTCCATTATACCTTTCCATTTTCAATTGTTGATTAGATGGCATTTCAATCTCCTCAACCATAAAACCCTCGAATTCGGGAAATTGTATTCTTCCAAAATTTACAACATTCAAAGTTGTGTATAACCTAAATGTTACAGTAAATCCTTGCTGTTCAAAAGGACTGTTACTAGAAACAATCGCCCGTATAAATGCATCGCTTTCCGAAACAGTAGCAGAGCTTGTTGAAGGTGCACCACTCTCATTTCCTGAACCACCAGATCCTCCTTGCGAAGAATTCTTATCGGGCGGCAACACCTCAATTGCGAGCGAATTAGATTGATAATTACTCCCTTTCACGTTTATTGAAGCAGGCTCAATAGTGAAGCTTCCCGTCTTTTTTGGCACCAAAATATAGGTATATGTAACAGACCTCTCGGAAGTTGTTTTACCATTTACTGTGCGTTGACTAAAACTAGTGGAGGTACTCGGACCAAATAATATATCAAAATCGGGAATATCGGGAAGTCGAAGATCCTTACCATCTTCATTAAGTATATAACTCAACCTAAACTGATCACCTTCAACTACAGTAGCAGGTGCAGAAGCTTTAAAATTTACCTGGGCCTCGGCTATGAGTGTTGAAATTGAAAATAAACCAATTAAAAAGAAAAGAAATCTATATATATGCTTTCTGTTGTTCATTGTAATATAAATCGCTTACCAGTTTTTATTATGTCTCCTGTTATTCTCGGACTGCTCTTCTCTTTCTTGAGCTCTTATCTGATTAACCTTCTCTTGGGTCTCACGCTCGTCCTGCTCTATTGCTTGCAGTAAAGCTCTTGCGTTGTCACGTGACATCTGCTCTGGAGCTTCTGGTTGCTCAGCACGCTTCTCTTGATCTTGTTGATTTTGAGGCGACTGCTGTTGCTGTTGATCCTGTTGCTCTTCTTGTTGCTGCTCTTGATCGTCTTCTCCATCATCTTGTTGCTGCTCCTCATCCTGAATCATTTTCTGAACAACAGCAAGATTATAACGCGTTTCATCATCTTGAGGATTTAGTCGCAAAGCCATCTTATACGCTTCCATAGCATCATTAAGCTCTTTTTTCTTCAGCAAAGCATTTCCTATATTATGCATCCCAGACGAAACGTTCATCGGATCTTCCTGCTCTAATGAGTTAAAGTTGTTATAATACTCAACTGCCTTATCCCACTCTTTCTGATTATATAACGTGTTTCCCAAATTATAGTTGGCCTCTTGTGAAGTAGGATTCTCTTCAACTGCCTTTTCATAATAGGAAGCAGCCTCCGAGTATTTTTGTAACTTATACTCTTTATTACCTTTACGAATATTCTTACGCACCTCTTTTTGTGCTGATACTGACACTGGAATCAGTCCCAACATTAAGGTTATAAATATATATTTTAAAGACTTCTGCATAACGTCACGTTTACTGGTTGCTAATAAATACCATCTCTCAATTATCAGCTGAGTTCAAATTTATCATTCAATCTTTACTAAAGATTCTAATATTACGAAACAACGGATTTTTCTTATCATAAATAAGAATCTCTATAAAAAGAATTAAAAGCAAAATCCATGCAAAAACAGTAAATTTCTCGTCATATTCCGAATATGAAAGCGAAGATGTCGTTGTTGTTTCTAATTCATCAAGTTGAGCAACTAATGCTTGGATAGCACTATTACTATTGTCTGCTCTAACATACATTCCATATCCACTTTGAGCTATCTCCATACCCATCTGCTCATTCAATCTAGAAACCACCACATTTCCCTCATTGTCTGTCATAAACTGAGTGCCGAACTCCACTGAAGGTATGGGTGCTCCACTAGGCGAACCAATACCTATAACATTAACCTGCACACCCTCCTTTGCAACGGAGGCCGCAATCTCAATTGCATTTCCCTCATGATCTTCACCGTCTGTAATTACAACTATAGAACGACTTGCACTCTGATCACTTGAAAAAGAAGTCATACCCAAGTTTATTGCGTCTCCAATAGCTGTACCCTGAATAGGAACTAAACTTGGATCTATAGTATTTAAAAATATTTTAGCAGACTGAGTATCTGATGTTAATGGCATCTGCACATAAGCTTCACCCGCAAATACAATTAATCCCACTTTATCATTACTTCTCACATCAATTAGTCTCGACAAAATATGCTTTGCTCTAGCAAGTCTATTTGGTGAAACATCCTCAGTAAGCATTGAGTTTGAAACATCAATTGCAATAACCAGCTCAATCCCCTCTTTTTCCACAGTTTGCACCTTTGTTCCGAATTGTGGACGAGAAATCATAAAGATTGCTATGCATAAAGCTGCAAATATCAACCAAAACTTTAGATAAGAACGCTTTA
>DUUR01000292.1 GCA_012841425.1 Bacteroidales bacterium
CCAAAGCTCTCAACTGTTACAGGAGGCCTCTCGGGTCCATGCATTAAACCAATAGCTGTGAGAATGGTATGGGAAGTATTTAATGCCGTAAAAATTCCAATAATCGGTATGGGTGGAATTAGTAACTGGCAAGACGCAATCGAATTTATTCTTGCTGGATCACGTGCAATTCAAGTAGGCACATATAATTTCATAGATCCAACAGTCTCTGTAAAAATAGTAGATGGTATAAATGAATATCTCGATAGACACAATATAGAATCTGTTAATGATTTGGTAGGTCAAATGCTCTAATTGATTACTAAATTGTATTTCAATGTTATATCTGATTCTATTTTAACGATAATAGTGTCATTTTGTAATATTTATTCGCTTATTATTTGACAAAAAGGAAATATACACTATCTTTGTTTGACAAAAAATAGAAAATATTTCTGAATGAGTACACAGGTTATGCCAAATTTATATATCCCACAAGATTATAAACCTCTTCTAAGTCTCGAGCAGACTGAGCTAGGAATCAAAAACATAAAAGATTTCTTTCAAATCAATCTTTCTTCCGAATTACGGTTACGTCGAGTAACAGCACCACTATTTGTTGAAAGTGGTACAGGAATTAATGATGATTTAAATGGTATAGAACGACCCGTTCGTTTTCCAATTAAAGATCTTGGAGATAAAAGTGCTGAAATTGTGCACTCACTGGCCAAATGGAAACGCTTAACTCTTGCCGACTACGAAATTGAAAAAGGATTTGGTATCTATACCGATATGAATGCTATCCGTGCCGATGAAGAGCTCGATAACACCCATTCGCTCTATGTAGATCAATGGGATTGGGAGTTGGTGATTGACGAAAAGAACAGAACTATCTCTTTCTTAAAACAAATAGTAAAGCGCATATATGCAGCTATGCTGCGCACAGAATATTTGGTTTACGAACTATTTCCTGTTATTAAGCCCCAGCTGCCATGCGACATTACATTTATCCATGCCGAGGAGCTTTTACAGAGATATCCCAACATGAACGACAAGCAGCGTGAAGATGCAATAACCAAAGAATATGGTGCTGTATTTGTTATGGGCATTGGCGCTAAACTTTCAAACGGTTTGCCTCACGATGGACGAGCACCCGATTATGACGATTGGAGCACTATCAACGAAGAAGGGTATGTTGGGCTCAATGGCGACCTACTTGTTTGGAATCCTGTTTTAAATAAAGCTGTAGAACTTTCTTCAATGGGGATAAGAGTCGATTCTGAGTCTCTCCAAAAGCAAATAAAATCGGTTGGGCAAGAAGAACGACTGTCTCTTTATTTTCATAAAAAGCTAGTCAACAACGAATTGCCACTTTCTATTGGTGGTGGAATTGGACAATCACGTCTGTGTATGTATTATTTGCGTAAAGCACATATTGGTGAAATTCAATCTAGTATTTGGCCATCAGACATGAAAGCTAGAGCCCGAAAACATGGCATATTTCTTATTTAAGTTGGAAAATACTTACGTTCACTAAAGTTAGACTATTTCTCTTCATGGCATATACAATCAGGCTTGTATCTGCTCATTTGGCTTAACGAAATAGTTCCATTTTATATTCTAAAGATCACAAAGCGATAATATATTAAATATTCAAGAGCCTTACATCATGGAAGTTAAGATTGAAGAAGGATGGAAATCACAATTAGATAATGAGTTCAATAAACCATATTTTCATGAATTAGTTAGGTTTGTTAAAGGGGAGTATAGTTCCAAAACTATCTATCCACCTCCAAAAATGATATTTAATGCTTTTAATTTCACCCCTTTCAACCAAACTAAGGTTGTAATTGTAGGTCAAGATCCTTATCATCAGCCTCATCAGGCCAACGGCTTGTGTTTCTCCGTTAATGATGGAATCAGAATACCGCCTTCTCTTGTAAATATTTATAAAGAAATTAATCTAGATCTGGGCACTCCTATACCTGCATCAGGCAACCTCGAGCGATGGGCAAAA
Organism: Bacteroidales bacterium; assembly: GCA_012841425.1. Lineage (GTDB taxonomy): Bacteria > Bacteroidota > Bacteroidia > Bacteroidales > Dysgonomonadaceae > Proteiniphilum. The sequence goes on from DUUR01000292.1 coordinate 1,997, forward strand.
CAAGGGGTATTGCTACTTAATGCAACTCTAACTGTGAGAGCTGGAGCTGCTGGATCACATCAGGGAAAGGGATGGGAGCAATTTACAGATAGTGTTATAGAATCGCTTTCTACTGATAGAAACAATTTAGTATTTATGCTTTGGGGAGCCTATGCACAGAAGAAAGGTGCAACCATAGACCAGAGTAAGCACCTGGTAATGAGGTCGCCACACCCATCACCTCTATCTGCGCATAGAGGTTTTTTCGGGAATAAGCACTTTAGCAAAGCAAATGAATATCTTATTTCAAAAGGAAAACGTCCCATAGAGTGGTAGAACCAAAACTATGGGACGTTTTTATAATTAATTATTGCAGTACGACCTGATAAATCAAATTACTTTGAGATTACAACTAAATTTCTTTGAAAGTATATCTAAAATGCTTTAATAGTATATCCAAACCGTATCTACAATACAACCTTCAATTTATCCAACACTACCTTCTAGTGAAATCTGTAGTAATTTCTGAGCTTCAACGGCAAATTCCATTGGCAACTTGTTTACCACCTCTTTTACATATCCATTTACAATCAGACCGATGGCCTCTTCTTCGCCAAGGCCACGTTGGTTACAGTAGAATATCTGATCTTCGCTAATCTTAGAGGTTGTTGCCTCATGCTCCAATACCGCTGTAGGATGTTGTATATCGGTGTAAGGGAAAGTGTGAGCAGCGCAATGATCGGTTAGCAACAGACTGTCGCATTGAGAGTGATTTCTAGCATTCTCTGCCTTCTTTGTAACTTTCACTAATCCTCTATAACTGTTCTGACTACTTCCTGCAGATATACCCTTAGATACAATTCTACTACGGGTGTTCTTACCAATATGTATCATTTTAGTACCAGTGTCTGCTTGCTGGAAATTATTTGTAACAGCAACAGAGTAAAACTCGCCTACCGAATTATCACCTTCCAAAATACAAGATGGGTATTTCCATGTGATGGCAGAACCAGTTTCAACCTGAGTCCACGATATCTTAGAATTATTACCCTTGCAAATACCACGTTTAGTAACAAAATTATATACACCGCCGACACCATTTTTATCGCCAGGATACCAGTTCTGTACTGTTGAGTACTTCACTTCGGCATTATCTAGTGCAACAATCTCAACAACCGCAGCGTGCAATTGATTCTCATCTCTCATTGGAGCTGTACAGCCTTCAAGATAACTCACATACGAACTCTCGTCAGCAATAATTAGAGTACGTTCAAACTGCCCAGTATTAGCCGTATTAATACGGAAATAGGTAGACAATTCCATCGGACATCTCACACCCTTTGGTACATATACAAACGAACCATCACTAAAAACAGCCGAGTTTAAAGCACCAAAGAAATTATCTTTATAAGGAACAACAGTTGCAAGATACTTTCTAACCAAGTCGGGGTGATGCTTAACCGCTTCACTAAACGAGCAGAAAATAATTCCCTTTTCGGCAAGAACATCTTTAAATGTCGTTTTAATAGAAACACTGTCCATTACAGCATCCACAGCCACACCTGTTAGCATCTTTTGCTCGTCCAATGGAATGCCAAGCCTCTCAAATGTTTTTAAAAGCTCCGGATCAACCTCATCGAGGCTACCTGGAGTTTTCTTTTTTGATGGATCAGCATAATATATCATATCCTGATAATCAATTGGCGGAATATTTAGGTGAGCCCAATCAGGCGTCTCCATTGTCAACCAATAACGATAAGCTTTAAGGCGAAACTCAAGCAACCACTCAGGTTCATCTTTCTGTTCCGATATATGGCGAATAACATCTTCATTTAACCCCTTATCAATCACATAAGTATCCACATCTGTGGTAAAACCATACTTATATTCTTGTGTGGTTAATTCAGATAATATTTGATCTTGATCTAACTCTTGCATAATTTAAACTATTTAAAAAAGGTTCACGTGACAAATCATAACAACAATGCTATTGCTTTTGTTTATACAAATATACTGCTTTTTCTTATATTACTAAGCCCTACATTGTTATACTATTTTGTTATAAATTTTTAAATAATCAAATAACAGTTGTAGCAAAATCTTGTGTAAGCACTTAAATGTTCATTCCACACCTGTTTTTTGAACAAACCTATTACTTAGAATGTTAAATGAAAGAATTACAAATAAAATAAAATTAAATATGAAAAGAGTAATATTGTTTTCAGTGGCTTTAATAGCTGGTTTAAGCCTAATGGCACAGTCTCAATACAAAGTAGATCCTGCCCACACATCAGTTAACTTTAAGGTTAAGCATAGCGGAATAACCTTTGTAAATGGTAAGTTTGATAAATTCGACGGTGGTATTATCGGAGATATGAATAATATTGAGCAGGCTAGAGTATTCTTTAATGTGGATATAGCAAGCATCAACACAAGCGTTGAAATGCGTGACAACCATCTACGAAGTGCCGATTTCTTTGAAGTTGAAAAATTTCCTTCTATGACTTTCGAAAGCACAAGTATCGAGAAGGTAGAAGGTGATAAATACAAACTCCACGGTAAGCTTCAAATAAAAGATGTAACCAAGGATGTTACTTTTGATGTTGTGTATGGTGGTTCTGTAAAAGGAGAAGATGGCTCTGAGGTTGTAGGTTTTATAGCAAAAAACACAATTAACAGACTCGATTATAATGTTGCTTACGATCCAGACGGTGCGGGTATTGGCAAAGATGTGCACATTGTACTTTATCTTGAATTTAAGAAAGGATAACTGTGTTAGGATATAAAATAAGAAAGTCGGCTACGAGCCGACTTTCTTATTTTAATTAATAACCTTTCTATTAAAAAAAATCTCTACTTATTATCTTTAAAATATCTTGCAATAATACCATCTGACAAAATTATATCTTCAAGTTCAGAAAAAGGAACAACCACATCAATAACTCCCATTGAGTAAGGAGCAATCTCATACTGGTTATACGAATAGTGAATGCCATCGTTGCTTAACCAAAAATTATTGTTAGGCACAATATCCTCTATAGTAAAAAAACCGCTAGTCAATAAAGAATCCGGGCTTTCGGCCTCATACTGCTTCATCAAGCTCTTTACTATCCTGTCTGTCAACCTATTGAAGTAATCAGGGATAAACAAATCCTCCTCCGAGAGGGTTACAAGTTCATTTAAATCAATATTTGTATAAACTATATTGTAAGAACCATGTGCACCTCCTTCATAATCACTATATTCAACCGCATAGCTCAGTATAGAATCATTCTGAAACAATATCTTATTGTTCGTATTCATATAATACCAATACCACGAAGGCATATTCTCACCCAAGCGAGCCAAATCTTCGTAATAAAAATTAGACAGAGACTTATACCTCTCAATGTAATTACTTAAATATTGATCCATAGCCTCTTGTGGAGTCATTGAGTCGTACTCCATATCACCAAAGAAAGTACCTTTAAAAATTTGCTCAAGCCTTGCCAAGCTCTCTGCATCTCTAAACTTAGTAGGATAAGTAAAAGAGATATTAACATCGGCAAAAGGTAAAGTAGTATCATTCTCTGCCAGAAGTGGTATTTGCTTGATTACAACAATACTGTCATATACAATTCTTGAATATTTACTACCCCTTCTGTTTCCTTCACAAGATGCAAGTATAGAGGTAGCAAATAACACTAATAGAGCAGTATAAAAAAAACTATTTATTCTCATCGTTTCAAAATATATTACTAAATGTTACTTACTATATGCTATAATCCCTCTTAAAATGCAATGTCTGCTACTGAACCAACTGTTTAATAGCTCCCAGTTCGGGATAGAAATAAACTTTTACAGGTTGTTTATTATTATCGAACATCCTCTTGGCAAGCACATCTTTAGTTCCAAACTGAACTACATCAACCTCCATGTTCTTTGCAACTCTGTTCTTAAACTCAATTACAAGATCTGCCTTTGCAGGAATATTATAAACAATACCCTC
>DUUR01000293.1 GCA_012841425.1 Bacteroidales bacterium
TTTCAGTTATTTGAACACTCTCTTTATTTAGTAAGAATTATCGTTGAAAATACTTATCTTTGCTTTTTACACTTATTAATTAACTTACACAATGAAAAAGATAATTCTCAGTCTAATGTCAATTTTTATTCTCTTTCCGCTTTTGGCAGAACAGATTGAAATTAAAAGTCCCGATAACAACCTAGCTGTTTCGTTATCGCTTACAGACGGAAGTCTCTTCTATAGCGTAGCATACAAAAACAAAAACATTCTGGAAGATTCACCACTTGGAATGATTACAAACGTGAGCGACTTCAGCCAAAACCTAGTTTTTGTAGAAAAAAGCACACAAGCAATCCACAAGACATATCAAGAACCTAAAATAAAAAAAAGCAACGTTACATACAATGCAAATGAAGTAACCGCAACTTTTAAGACTGAGCATGACGAGAAAATAAGTTTAATTTTTCGTGTAAGCAACAACGATATTGCCTTTAAATATGCCCTGTCTCAAAATGGGGAAACGGCACGTTGCATCATAGAAAAAGAATTAACAGGGTTTAATTTCCCTTCTTTTACAACCACTTTCTTAACCCCCCAGGCTCCCCCAATGATAGGATGGATGAAAACCAAACCAAGTTATGAAGAAGAATATGTGCCTGACGAACCAGTGGGAACTCCTTCAAAGTATGGCGTAGGATATACTTTCCCAGGCCTATTTCATATAGGAGATAACGGCTGGGCATTAGTCTCAGAAACTGGTGTAGGTAGCCTATATTGCGGTAGTAAGCTAAGCGAAGGCACAAAAGATGGTTTGTATACTATTTCTTTTCCTGAGGAAGGAGAGAACAATGGAATTGGAAGTGCAAATCCTGCAATCTCATTACCTGGAGAGACACCATGGCGAACAATAACAATTGGTGAAGACCTGAAACCTATTGTGGAGACCACTATCGCTTTTGATGTGGTTGAACCTTTATATGAGCCATCTATAGATTATGAGTTTGGTAGATCCACATGGAGCTGGCTCCTTTGGCAGGATGGCAGTATCAACTTTGAAGATCAGAAAACATATATCGATTTGTCTTCTGATATGGGATATGAACTGGTGCTGATTGACAACTGGTGGGATACACGAATAGGACGCGAAAAGGTTGAAGAGCTGGCTCGATATGCTGCTTCAAAGGATGTGGGCATCTCACTTTGGTATAACTCCAATGGATTTTGGAGCGATGCACCACAGGGTCCTAAAAACAGGATGAACACCTCGGTTGCCCGAAAAGAAGAAATGGCATGGCTACAAAGCATAGGTGCAAAAGGGATAAAAGTAGATTTCTTTGGTGGTGATAAACAAGAAACTATGCAACTTTATGAAGATATTATGTCTGATGCTAACGATTATGGACTTGCAGTTATCTTTCACGGATGCACCCTACCCCGTGGATGGGAAATTATGTATCCCAATTTTGCAGGAAATGAAGCGGTGCTTGCTTCTGAGAATTTAATTTTCACCCAGTATGCCAACGATCAAGAGGCCTTTAATGCCACACTTCATCCATTTATCAGAAATAGTGTTGGCTCAATGGATTTTGGACCAGTATTGTTAAACAAGCAACATAATCGCTCAAACGATGGAGGCAGCATACGAAAGACTACCGAAATTTTCCAACTGGCAACAGCTGTTCTTTTTCAGACACCCATACAGCATTTTGGAATTACTCCCAATAATTTACAGGAATACCCCGCTTTTGTGATTGATTTTATGAAAGAGGTGCCTACTTTATGGGACGAAACAGTATATATAGACGGATACCCAGGGAAATACGTTGTTCTTGCCCGTCGTCATGCAGATCAATGGTACATTGCGGCCATTAACGCAGAAGATGAGGTGAAGAAGGTTGATATTAAACTTCCCATGCTAGCTGGTAAAAATGTGTCACTTTACAGCGATGAGAAAGACAGATCTCCTCACTTTAATACTCTGAAAATAAAAGAGGACGGCAAAATCACACTTACCATAGAGTCGGGTGGCGGAGTTATAATTACAAATAAATAAAGATTATACTAAAAGAACCTCTTCAGATGCTTTAAAACATCTTCGTTATTGTCATATAATCCAAGATTGAGATTCATCAAATCGCCATTATCTGACATCTGTTGTATTATTGGAAATATTGGTCGAGCTTTTGTCCAAAACTCCACATTTAAAAATATCATGGGGCTGGCATAACCATAAGATTCATAATGGTTTTGTGCAAGATCCTGAAAAACCTCTTGCATTGTGCCAGCACTTCCAGGAGTAAATATCACTCCTCCCTTTGCAAGCGCCAAAAGCCCCTCTTCTCTCACACTATTCTCAAAATACTTAGCAATATGTGTTGCAAAAGGTGTGGGAAGTTCGTGCCCATAGTGCCATGTGGGGATGCCTAAACTATTGAATAGGGGATTGGGAAAGCTCTCCATTACCCTAAACGAAGTTGACAGCCAGTTGCTATCTGAATAAACTGGCGCCTCGCTGAGTATTTCTGCAGCTTTTAGCAAATCGTCATTAGATCTACCTGCCATCCAAGCACCAAAGTGTGTTGCCTCCATTGCACCGGGTCCCCCACCCGACAGCATTAAGTATCCGTTCTCCGTGAGTGCTTTAGACAACTGAGCAACCTGAATATACATTTCGTCGGTGCGCTTTACCTTATGCCCTCCCATAATAGCTACGAGTCTGCGTTCATCGTAATTTTCTATAAACTCATGCAAAGTATCGGTAATGGAGTGATCATGAAGACGCTGTGCTAATGTATCTTTAATAGAGTTTTTCTTGAGCGATTGCTGATAATAGTCATACACCACCTTATCAAGGGTTTGAGAGTATGTGTGCGGAGTATGGTGGTTGAACCCATTATACAACGTTGATTTATTGTAAAGTTTATTTGGATATGTATTAAATGGCACTTCCAGCAGAGGAAAAATAAAGTTATCGGGCAAAAGGTGATGCAGCAAATCGTCGGACATATCACACCCAAGAAATAAGCATTTAGAAAATGATATAGATAATAATAATTCTTCAATATCGTTAAGGCTGAGCGACTGAACTGCAATTTCTTCTATTTTGTAGTTTGAGCTATCTCCACTATTGTGTTCATTATCATATAATAAAACTGTACTTTTTGAAATCCTTAGGAACTCTGATAGTCCTTCAACTGTATCAAACTTTTTCATAACTTATTTATATTTCAATGTAAAAATTTATTCTATGTATATGGTACTTCTTTAAATATAACTTCAAATATACTACAATAAACAAACTGTTGCCACCTTATTTTTTTACAACTTTCAGTTTGTTTACGAATCTTTCCGTTATGCCATTTGTAACACACCCTATTATCTCACATACTTATCTACTATTAAAAAAAGATTAACCTTAAAAGAGAAGATGTGAGTTTTCTACTAAATTAAAGAAGAATCACCTATTTCAGGACTAGACACCTGCACATTCTATGAGCAAACTCCTTAGAAAGTCCCTACCAAGTCCTTGGTAAGTATTTGCATCGAATCAACACAGACGTAATGATAACTTTCAATACTGAGAAAAACTGTTTCTCCAAAATCGAACAAATTAGTCTTTCGGTGGTTTATACATCAACATAGATAAAAACTATTATGAAGGATTACAAAATAGACAGTTCTAAGGGGATGGAGATTGGTCTTTACTCCCTCGGCGATTTATTACCAGATGTACATACCGGCAACACCATCCCTGAACAGGAAAGAATTCAAAATATAATTCAAA
>DUUR01000294.1 GCA_012841425.1 Bacteroidales bacterium
GGGTATTGAAATATCTATTAAGGTATTATATGGTAGTAAAAAGCCTTTTGTATCGTCTAGTATAAAATAAATCGAGAAAACAGAGATATATACTAAGACAGCTCCAAAAAGTGATGAGAGCAAAGATCGTACCTGTGGTCCACGCATTAATCTTTCACCCCTCCATATAAGTGGTATAAGTATTATTGCATAAACTTGAAACAATGATGCTGTTGCAATCAGAATTGATGAACGAAATGAATATAAATATGAATCTGGTTTTTGATATGATTTTAGTAAAGGGAAGAAAGACAAGAGTAAAAATATAATAGCAATATAATCGCTTGTCATTATCAAAAAGTAGTGGTGTAAGCTTAAAAAAAAGAGCGGGAAAACAAATGGTAAATTAGAGCGGATTCTAATTAAACTAAAACGATTATTTAGAGTATTAATAATCCACGCTATTATGAATACTGAAGATGTGGATGCTATAAATGACACCTCAGGTTTTGAGAAAAAGAAAGAAATGTGTTGCCATAAATAACTACTATCTTGGAATGATAGCTTTGGCAACCCGCAAATAGTAAATAGCATTACCCTCATCACAACAACAATAATAGATACAATGAGGGAAGTAAAACGACCTTCCACTATGTTTGTACGAAAGGCTTTGACTACATAATGCATGTACTAATCTTTTATTTTGAATTAGAGATCAAATCCAATGTCTTTTCTATAATAGCTATTCTCGAAGTTTATTTTATTGATATTGTTATACGAAGTCTGTAATGCTTCTTTCATGCTTTTGCCAAACGATGTTACTGCCAAAACGCGTCCGCCAGCAGTAAGCACTTTACCATCTACCATTTTAGTGCCTGCATGAAAAACATTACTATCTAGAACAGTATCTAGACCTTCTATTATTTTCTCTTTTTGGTATTCTTCGGGATATCCTCCTGAAACCATCATTACAGTAACAGCATGCCTATTGTCGATTTCAAGAGATTTTTGGCTGAGTGTTTCAGTTGTAACACCAATAAACAACTCAAGAAGATCGGACTTGATAAGAGGAATTACAACTTCACTCTCGGGGTCGCCCATTCTTACGTTATACTCGATAACCTTGGGTTCACCTTCAACATTTATTAATCCTAAAAATATAAACCCTTTATAGTCTATATTTTCTTTTCTTAAGCCAGCAACTGTGGGCTCTACAATACGTGATTTCACTTTCTGCATAAAAGCTTCATCTGCAAATGCAACTGGAGATACTGCTCCCATACCGCCCGTATTTAATCCGCTATCTCCTTCGCCAATTCGTTTATAATCTTTGGCAACTGGCAGTATTTTATATGAAGAGCCATCGCTTAAAACAAATACAGAGCACTCTATGCCTTTAAGGAACTCTTCAATTACTACACTCTTGCTTGCATTGCCAAACTTACCGTTGAGCATCTCTGCCAACATCTGCTTTGCATAGTTAATGTTGTCAATTATTAGCACACCTTTGCCCGAAGCAAGACCATCGGCCTTTAAAACATATGGAGAAGTCATACTATCGAGAAAATCATTCCCCTCATCAATATTATCTAGAGTAACAGTTTTAAATTGTGCTGTAGGAATATTATGACGATTCATGAAGTTCTTAGCAAAATCCTTACTGCCTTCAAGCTGTGCGCCTTCTTTTGAGGGTCCTATTATAGCAATATGGCAAATATCCTCATCATCACGAAAAAAGTCATAGACACCCTCAACAAGTGGAACCTCTGGCCCCACTACAATCATGTCTATATCATTTTTTAGGGAGAAGCTTTTTAATGAACTAAAATCTGTTACGTCAATAGACACATTTGTTCCTAATAAAGCAGTACCTGCGTTTCCAGGAGCTATAAATAAGTTGTTCAAATAGCTGCTACTGCGTATCTTCCACGCCATTGCATGTTCGCGACCACCCGATCCGAGAATAAGGACATTCATATAATTAACAGTATTTTTATTGTTGATTATACAAAGCTACTAAAAAATTTCAATTTTAAATATGTGTTACTTTAAAATGGATATAATGCTATCTTTGCACTCAAAGTTTTCTAATCTTAAAAAGATAATTAAATCAGATTCAGAATTCTGGATATA